>JBDSMA010000054.1:0-7675 GCA_039916085.1 Sphingomicrobium sp. | reverse complement strand
ACCAGGCCTACGCCGGTGGCGAAGTGCCGGTCGGCGGTGACGAGATGGTGCCCTCGGCTGGCCACTTTTATTCCGCCCGCGGCTCTTTCTCGACCTGCCAGGTCTGGCCCTTGGCGACCAAAGCCTGGAGGTTGGCGGGCTTGCCCGCGGCGGCGGCGGCATTCTGTTCGATCACCGCGCTGTCGAAGGTCGGCGCGGGATCTTCGTAGAGCACGCCCAAAGCGACCGGGAAGGCACTGGCCGGCATTTCGACCAGCATGTGGGCGACGCTGCGGTTCTTCGGATCGTGAACGAGGACTTCGTCACTGTTTCCATCGACGACCTTCAGGGTCAGCCGCTCGACATCAAGCGCTATGCCTTTGGTGCCACCGGCGAACAACATCTTCTCCCCCGTCGCAAGCCACAATTGCTTGTCGGCGGCGACCGCCTTGTCGGTGAAATCGGCGAACACGTCGTCGTTATAGACCACGCAATTCTGAAAAATCTCGACGAAGCTGGCGCCGCGGTGGGCGTGGGCGGCCTTGAGCACGTCGGGCAGATATTTGCTGACGTCGATGCCGCGGGCGACGAACCGCGCGCCGGCGCCCAATGCGAAGGCGCACGGGTTGGCCGGGCGATCGACCGATCCGAACGGGGTCGAGGGCGAGCGGGTGCCGATGCGCGACGTCGGCGAATATTGACCCTTGGTCAGGCCGTAGATTTCATTGTTGAACAGCAAAAACTGGCAATCCAGGTTGCGGCGCAGCAGGTGCATGGTGTGGTTGCCGCCGATGCTCAATGCGTCGCCGTCGCCGGTGATGATCCACACGTCCAATTCGGGATTGGCGAGCTTGACCCCGGTCGCCACCGCCGGCGCGCGGCCGTGGATGGTGTGGAAGCCATAGCTCGCCATATAATAAGGAAAGCGGCTCGAGCAGCCGATGCCGCTGATGAATACCGTCTTTTCGCGCGCCACGCCGAGATCGGGCATCGTCCGCTGCACCGCCTTCAGCACCGCATAATCGCCGCAGCCGGGGCACCAGCGCACTTCCTGGTCGCTCGCCCAATCCTTGGCGGTGGTGATTTTCGTCACTTCGTTCATGCGAAATATCCGCCGAGCCAGAGGATGAGTGCGACGGTCAGGACCAGCATCGCGATCAGCGGGAAGGCGTTGATCGGCTTCATCGCGAGACCCGCCGAATGTTCACAATGTTCACACTCATGACGCGGTTTCCAACGTGTTCCCGGCCAGCTCGTTTTCGATCGCGGCGGCAATCTCGGCGATCATGAACGGTTGCCCCGAGACCTTGCTGAGGGGCCGGGCGTCGACCAGAAACTTGTCGCGAAGCAGTGTCTTGAGCTGACCCGTGTTCATCTCCGGCACCAGGATATGCTCAAAGCCCCTGAGTAGGACAGACATATTTTTCGGCATCGGCGCGATGTGGCGGATGTGGATATGGGCTACGTCGAGGCCCTTCAGCCGCGCGCGCCGCACCGCCTGATGGATCGGGCCGAAGGTCGAGCCCCAACCGACCACCGCCAGTTTGCCGCTGGAACCGCCGAGCGCAACCTCCTGATCCGGCACGTCGATGCCGTCGACCTTGGCAGCGCGGGTGCGGGTCATTTCGGCGTGGGCTTCGGGCGAATAATCGATCGCGCCAGAGCCAGGCGCTTTTTCGATCCCGCCGATGCGATGTTCGAGGCCGGGCGTGCCGGGCTTGATCCACGGGCGCGCAAGATCCGCGTTGCGGGCGTAAGGCATGACCGGTTCGCCTTCCGCCGGCGCCTCAACCTGAAACGCCACCGGGAACGGCGCGTAATCGGCCATGTCGGGCACCTTCCACGGCTCGGCGGCATTGGCGATATAGCCGTCGGTGAGCAGGATCACCGGGGTCATGTAGCGCGTCGCGATGCGCACCGCCTCGATCGCGCAATCGAACGCGTCGGCCGGAGAGCGCGCGGCGATGACCGGGATCGGCGCATCACCGTTGCGGCCATAGACCGCCTGGTAGAGGTCCGACTGCTCGGTCTTGGTCGGCAGGCCGGTCGATGGCCCGCCGCGCTGCGAATTGATGATCACCAACGGCAATTCGGTCATCACCGCGAGGCCCATCGCCTCACCCTTCAGGGCAATGCCTGGCCCGGACGAGGAGGTAACGCCGAGCTGTCCGGCATAAGACGCGCCGATGGCCGAGCAGATGGCCGCAATCTCGTCCTCCGCCTGGAAGGTGATGATGCCATATTCCTTGAGGCGGCTGAGGTGGTGGAGGATGGCCGAGGCCGGGGTGATCGGATAGCCGCCGAAGAACATCTTGAGGCCCGCCAGCTGAGCGCCAGCGACGAGCCCGACCGAGAGCGATTCGGCGCCGGTGACGGTGCGGTAGAGGCCGGGTTCGGATGGCGCGGCGGCGATGCGATGCTGGCGCACCTGCGCGCCGATCTCGACCGTCTCGCCATAAGCGTGGCCAGCATTGAGCGCGGCGACATTGGCCTCGGCAAGTTGCGGCGCCTTGGCGAACTTGGCGTTGAGCCAGGCGATGATCGGCGCCCGGTCGCGATCGAACATCCACAGCGCGAGGCCGAGCGTCCACATGTTCTTGCAGCGCAGCGCCTCCTTGTTGCCCAGTCCGAACGGCTTGACCGCGTCGAGGGTCAGCTGGCTGATGTTGAAGCTGACCAGTTGCCAGCGTGCGAGGCTGCCGTCCTCGAGCGGATTCGCGTCATAACCGGCCTTCGACAGGTTGCGGGCCGAGAACTCGCCCTCGTCGGCGATGATCAGGCCGCCATCGCGTAAGGCGCCGACGTTGGTCTTGAGCGCCGCCGGGTTCATCGCGATGAGCACGTCGGGCTGGTCGCCGGCGGTGTCGATTTCGGTCGAGCCGAAGTTGATCTGGAACGCCGAGACGCCGAACGTCGTCCCTTGCGGGGCGCGGATTTCGGCGGGAAAATCGGGGAAGGTAGCGAGGTCGTTGCCGGCCAGTGCGGTCGACAGCGTGAACTGCCCGCCGGTCAGCTGCATCCCGTCGCCCGAGTCCCCGGCAAAGCGCACCACCATTGCTTCCAAGGGCGGATGGGCGGCGGCTTCTGCTTCGGTGGTGAAATGGGTGGCCGAGGCCATGGGCGGGTCGTCCTGACACGGGGGTTTGAGCCTCTTTAGAACCGCCGCGCCCCCTTCGCCACCCCGACGTTGCGCCTCAGCCCGTGCGCCGCCCTCCTTGCCGCGGTACCGCCGACGCGCCTTTGGGTGCGCCTCTGATGCGCCGGGTTCGCTATTGCCAGCGTGAGGTGCTAATCACTTGGCATCACCTGCCCTTTTCGCAAGCATCCCTGTGACAGAGAGCGCATTAGCTCCCGCTTGCCGTTCCATAGGTGACCGACCGATGGTCAATGAAATTCTCAAGCCCGACGCCGCCGCGCTAGCGGAAGAGCATGCCGCCGAGCCTACCCTCCACCATCAACCCGTGGGCTTCTCGGACCGGTTCGCACTCGGCTTTACCAAGCTGCTGCGACTGTCCGCTGATACCTTTTTCGCCAAGCGCTACGGCCACCGCGCGATTGTGCTTGAGACCGTGGCCGCGGTGCCCGGCATGGTTGGAGCGATGTTCACCCACCTCACCTGCCTGCGCCGGATGAAGGATGATGAGGGCTGGATCCGCACCCTGCTCGAGGAAGCCGAGAATGAGCGGATGCATTTGATGACGTTCATCGAGATCGCCAAGCCGACGTTGTTCGAGCGGCTGGTGATCCTGCTGGCGCAATGGGTGTTCCTGGCGCTGTTCTCGTTGCTCTACCTCGTCTCGTCGAAAACCGCGCACCGCGTGGTTGGCTATTTCGAGGAGGAAGCGGTGATCAGCTACACGCTCTACCTCAAGGAAATCGACGAAGGCCGCTCGCCTAACGTGGCCGCGCCGAAGATCGCTATCGATTATTGGAAGCTGCCCGCCGACGCGACCCTGCGCGACGTTGTGCTGGTGGTGCGCGCCGACGAAGCGCATCACCGCGACGTCAACCATGGGTTCGCCAGTTCGATAGGCGGAACCAAGCACGACATGATCCCGATCGCGCCTTATCCGGAACATGCTGCGACGTTGGCGTGAAGTCCGCAAATCTGGATTGCTTCCTCGCCCCGCTCCTCGCAATGACGGGGCAAGGAGACAATCATGACCGCAACCGACCATCTCTATCGCCGCGGGGTTGGGGTGATGATGCTCAACGCCGACGGCAAAGTATGGGTCGGGCGGCGGATCGATAATACGGACGAGGCGTGGCAGATGCCGCAGGGTGGGCTCGACCCGGGCGAGGACAGCTGGGCCGGGGCGCTGCGCGAGCTGGAGGAGGAAACCGGCATTGCGCCGCGCCTGGTCGAGCAGGTCGCGGTGCATCCGCAACAGCTACGCTACGACCTGCCCGAGGCGCTCGCCAAGCGTCTGTGGAAGGGCAAGTATAAGGGGCAAATCCAGGACTGGTTCCTGGCGCGGTTCCTGGGCGAGGAGAGCGATATCGACATCGCCACCGCCCATCCCGAGTTCAACGCCTGGCAATGGGTCGAGCCGCACCGGCTGCCGGCGATGATCGTGCCCTTCAAGCGCGACATGTACGCCAAGATCATCGAGGGGTTCGGGGAGTGGCTTTGAGGCGCATCCCGCGCTAGGCACCGCGCGATGGAGGGGCTGACATCATCGGAGCGCGATTGCGTCGAGGCGGCGGCCGCCGCGCCGATGCTTGGCCAAGTCGAGGCGTGGGCGGCGGTCAATACGGGATCGCGCAACCTGGAGGGGTTGGCGCGGATGGCGGGGACGCTGGCCGATGCCTTTGCCGGGCTGCCCGGCGCGATGACGCTGGTCGATGCCGCGCCGGTCGAAGCGATCAACGAGGACGGCAAGACGTACCTGCTGGCGCATGGCCAGAATTTGCACCTGACGGTCCGCCCCGACGCGCCGGTTCAGCTGCTGCTGACCGGGCACATGGATACGGTGTTCTCGATCGACCATGCGTTCCAGGCTTTGCACTGGATCGAGGATGGCGTTCTTGGCGGACCCGGCGTGGCCGACATGAAGGGCGGGATCGCGGTGATGCTGGCGGCGCTGAAGGCGCTCGAGGCGAGCCGGGTGGGGACCTGCGTCGGCTATGAGGTGGTATTGAATTCGGACGAAGAGGTCGGCTCCCTCGGGTCGGCTGCGCTGATCGCGGCGGCGGCGCGGGGCAAGCGAGCGGCACTGACTTATGAGCCGTCGGCGCTGCCCGACGGGACGTTTGCCGGTCCCCGCCCCGGCAGCGGCAATTTCAGTTTCATCGTGACCGGCAAGTCGGCCCATGCCGGGCGCAATCCCGCGGACGGGCGCAATGCCATCGTCGCCGCCGCCGACCTGGCGCTGCGGTTGAAGGCGGGGATGCGCGACGGCCTGTCGGTCAATCCGGCGAAAATCGACGGCGGCGGCCCGAACAATGTCGTCCCCGACACGGCCGTGCTGCGCGTCAACCTGCGCCCCGCGACCCTGACCGACCAGACACTGGCACAGACGATGATCGACGGCGCGGTCGCGGCGGTCGCCGCCCTGCACAACGTCGCGATCCATGCTCACGGCCATTTCGCGCGGCCGCCCAAGCCGATGACTCCGGCGCTGGAACAGCTGTTCGGGCTGGTCAAGCAGGCCGGCGACGACCTTGGCCAGACGATCGGCTGGCGGCCGACCGGCGGGGTGTGCGACGGCAACAACATCGCCGCGTGCGGCGTGCCGGTGATCGACACCATGGGCGTGCGCGGTGGAAGCATCCATTCGATGGAGGAATATTTGATCACCGCCAGCCTGCCCGAGCGCGCCGCTTTGTCGGCGCTGACGCTGATGCGGCTGGCCGGGGAAGCGGCATGAGCCACCGCGTCCGCGCCGCGCGCCCGGCCGACATCCGCGCCCTCTATGACCTCGCCAAGCTGACCGGCGGCGGATTCACCAACCTGCCCGCCGACCGCGCCACGCTGGAGCACAAGCTTGAGCGCAGCGAAGCGGGCTTCAGCCGCACCGGCGAGACGCAGAGCGACGATCTGTATGTGTTCATCCTGGAGGATGTCCGCAGCGGCGCCATCCGCGGGACGTGCCAGGTGTTCGGCCAGGTCGGCGCCGACCGGCCGTTCTACAGCTATCGCATTTCGACGCTGACCCAGAAAAGTGAGGAACTGGGGCGGATCTTCCGCAACCAGACGCTGGGCCTGTGCACCGACCTTGAAGGATCGAGCGAGGTCGGCGGCCTGTTCCTCCACCCGCACGAGCGCGCCGGGGGCCTCGGCATGTTGCTCGCCCGCTCGCGCTATCTGTTCATCAAGCAGCACCGACCGCGGTTCGCGTCGCGCATCCTGGCCGAGCTTCGCGGGGTCATGGACCAGGCCGGAAACTCGCCCTTCTGGGACGCGCTCGCCGGGCGCTTCTTCGGCATGAGCTTCCCCGAGGCTGACGAATTCAACGCCGTCCACGGGACCCAGTTCATCGCCGATCTGATGCCCAACGCGCCGATTTACGTGAACATGCTGCCCGACAGCGCGCGGGCGGTGATGGGCCAGCCGCACCCGACCGGCCGCGCGGCGCTCAAGATGCTGGAGAATGAAGGGTTTTTGTGGGACTGCTACATCGACATTTTCGATGGCGGGCCGACGGTCACCGCGGCGACCGACCAGATCAAGACGGTACGCGCGGCGGAATGGCTGCGCGTCACCGGCGAAAGCGACGCCAAGTCGGCGACGGCCGAAACGATGATGGTCGCCAGCGGAATCCTGCACGATTTCTCCTGTTGCTACACCCAGGCCGAGCGGACCGCCGACGGCGCGCTGAAAATTGACCCCGACGCGATGGCCAAGCTCAACATTGAAGTCGGCGACCGCGTGCTGGCCGTGGCGCGCTGATGGCCCTGCGCGAAATCAACTTCGACGGGGTGGTCGGGCCGAGCCATAATTATGCCGGTCTGAGCCTTGGCAATTTGGCTTCGGCACGCAACGCCGGAGAGGTGTCGCGGCCGCGCAACGCGGCGTTGCAAGGGCTCGACAAGATGCGCGCCAAC
This sequence comes from Sphingomicrobium sp., assembly GCA_039916085.1. Classification (GTDB taxonomy): domain Bacteria; phylum Pseudomonadota; class Alphaproteobacteria; order Sphingomonadales; family Sphingomonadaceae; genus Sphingomicrobium. The sequence goes on along the minus strand of JBDSMA010000054.1, from coordinate 649 downwards.
CTCAAGCTGGGCCTGGTGCAGGGGTTGTTCGTGCCGCCGCCGCGCCCGGCGCGGGCGTGGCTCGCGGCGCTGGGCACGACGATCGAGGAAGCCGAGCCGGTGATCGCGGCCAACGCGATGAGCGCGTCGGCAATGTGGGCAGCCAATGCGGCGACGGTCAGCCCGGCACCCGACACCGGCGACGGCAAATGCCACCTGACGGTCGCCAACCTCCAGACCATGCCGCACCGCAGCCATGAATATGCGGCGACGCTGGCGCAGCTCCGGCTCGCCTTCGCGAATGAGGCGTTCGCGGTACATGCGCCGGTACCTGCGTTCGGTGACGAGGGCGCGGCCAATCACATGCGGCTGGCCGGGGTGCATGGTGAGCCGGGGATCGAGGTGTTTGTGTATGGCGTGACCGGGGGACCCTTCCCTGCCCGGCAGAGCATCGAGGCATCGAAGGCGGTCGCTCGGCTTCACCGGCTCAACCCGGCGCGAACCATCTTCGCGGCGCAGAACGAGGAGGCGATTGTCGCCGGCGCGTTCCACAACGACGTCGTCGCGGTCGCCAACGGGCCGGTGCTGTTCGCGCATGAAAAGGCGTTCGCCGACAAGGAGGCGCTGCTGGCCGCGGTGGAGGGCAAGGTAGCGGGGTTCGAATATGTCG
>JBDSMA010000053.1:0-3264 GCA_039916085.1 Sphingomicrobium sp. | reverse complement strand
CTTTCCTTGAAGCGCGCGTCGGCCCGTTCGAGGAATTGCTTCTGCGCGCTGTCGAGCAACTTGCCGCCGACCTCGGCGAATTTCGTCTCCAGGGCTTCGAGCTGCCGCTGATGCGAGCGGTCGCGTTCCTCCTGCGACGCCACTACGGCGGCGTGGCGGGTGGCGAGTTCATTATGCTCGCCGCGCAGCGTGTCGATTGAGTGGGCGTGGCCGTCGCGTTCTTCACGAACTCCGTCGAGCTGGAGCCTGAGCGAGTCGGCCACCCCCTGCCCGGCCGCCGCGCCGCGCGAGCCGAGCAACCAGCCGATCAGCGCGCCGAGGGCGAGGGCGATGAGCGCGATGACGATCAGGGTCGAGTCCAAGGCGCTCTCCTCATGCGGAACGAAATAGGAACTTAAAGGCAAATCGGCTTTGGCTCAAGGGGCCTTTGCCCGCTCGACCGCACGGCCCGTCCGTCCGTCCCAAATTTACGACAGCTTACAGATTCGGTTCGGCCGCATTCATTTTCCAGGCGTTATTGAGGGCGTGAGCGGGCGCAAGGAGACTGACATGCGTAAGTTTATACTGTTTGGCCTGATGGCGGCGACCGCCGTGCCAGCGATGGCGATGGCCCAAGCCAGACCCGAGTTGCGGCAAGATCGCCAGGAAGTCCGGCACGATCGGCAACAACTGCGACACGACCGCCGCGAACTTCGCCGCGAACACCGCGATGCCCGGAGGATCCGGTATGTTTCCCCCTATCGCGGCTGGACCTATCGCGTGATCACCCCCGGCTATCAGTTGAGGCCGGGATTTTACGGCCAGCGCTACGTGATCACCAATTACGGCCATTATCAGTTGCGGGCGCCAGGGCGGTTCCAGCGTTGGGTCCGCTATGGTGACGACCTGGTACTGGTCAACGTCAGGACCGGGCGCGTGCTGAAGGTAATCCGCAACCGCTATTAGGGTTGGCGGGCCGGCCCGGCCAATGCACCGGGCCGGCCAAGCGCGGACGAACGACGCCCGCCGACGCTTGCGCGAAGGCGGCGCGAGGGCGCTGACTAAACTTTGTCATTGCGAGGAGCGCGGGGACACGGCAATTCAGCCTCTTCGCCGGAACGACAGCTGGATGGCTTCGCTCCGCTCGCCATGACGGAGAACGGCCCATGTCCATTCGCAAGATGATCGCGCTTCACCCCAAGGACGGCAACAATCAGGCGCTGGGCGATGCCGTCCACCACCTGATGTACTGCGCGAAGATGTGCCTGAGCTGCGCCGATGCCTGCCTGGCCGAGTCCACCGGGCCGAAGGCGATAGACATGACGCAGTGTATCCGCCTGTGTTCCGACTGCAGCGACATCTGCGAGGCGACGGCGCGGCTGGGCACTCGGCGGACCGGCAACGACCAGCCGATGCTGCGCGAATTGCTCGAGCTGTGCGCGCGGATGTGCGAGGCGTGCGCCGCCGAATGCGAGAAGCACGACATGGAGCATTGCCGGCTGTGCGCGCAAATCTGCCGCGAATGCGCCGAGGATTGCAGGAAAGCGGCGCTGAGTTTGGCGTAGCCCAAAAGCGTCATGCTGAACTTGGTTCAGCATCCATGTCGAGGACGGTCGGTGCGGTTCGTCGATGGACCCTGAAACAGGTTCAGGGTGACGAATAACGGCCCTAAGCCGCCCTTGATCCGCGTTCCTTGCGCATCTTGGCGAGCTTCTTGAGGACCATATCGCGCTTGAGCTTCGACAGATGGTCGATGAACAGCACGCCCTCCAGATGATCCATCTCGTGCTGAAGGCAGACGGCGAGCAGGCCTTCGAGGTCTTCCTCATGGGCCGCGCCATTCTCGTCGAGCCACTTCGCGCGGATGCGGTCGGGGCGAAGGACCTCGGCATATTGATCGGGGACCGAAAGGCAGCCCTCGGTGTACGGCACCTCATCGTCCGAATGGGTGAGGATTTCGGGGTTGATGAACACCCGCGGCTCCTTGACCGGCTCGGCCCCCTCTTCCTCGGGCTCGGCCAGGTCCATCACCAGCACCCGCCGGGGCACCCCGACCTGGATCGCGGCGAGGCCGATGCCGGGGGCGTCGTACATCGTCTCGAACATGTCGGCGATGAGCGCGCGGAGGTCGTCGTCGACGCTCTCCACGGGGGTCGAGATCTTGCGAAGCAGGGGATCGGGAGTCTCGAGGATACGCAGAATGGTCATGACGGAGATTTAGTCTTTCATCGTAGCGGGTTCAAGCAACAGGCCGCCGCGCCCTCAGCGGAGTCATCAGGAAACAGGACGCCTTGCGCGCAGGGCCTGGGCCAGCGTGCCCTCGTCGAGATAGTCGAGCTCGCCGCCGACCGGGAGGCCGTGGGCGAGCATGGTCAGACGGACGGGGAATTTGTCGAGCCGCTCGGCGAGATAATGGGCGGTGGTCTGGCCTTCCAAAGTGGCGTTCGTGGCGAGAACCACCTCGTCGAACCCGCCCGCCGCGACGCGGGCGACGAGCGTGTCGATGCCGAGATCTTCGGGGCGGATACCTTCGAGCGCGGACAAGCGCCCGCCGAGCACGTGGAAGCGGCCGGGGAACAGCCGCGAACGGTCGAGCGCCCACAAATCGGCGACTTCCTCGACCACGCACAGCAGCCGCTCGTCGCGGCGTTGGTCGCGGCAGATGGCGCACGGATCCGAGGTGTCGACATTGCCGCAGGTCGTACAGGTGGCGAGGTTTTCCGCCACCGCGTCGAGCGCGGCGCGCAGCGGATCGAGCGCCGCCTCGCGCTTCTTGAGCAAGTGAAGCACCGCCCGGCGCGCCGAACGCGGTCCGAGCCCGGGGAGGCGGGCCAGCGCCTGGGTCAATGCGTCAATCTGGTGCGAGGCCATGACGGTGACATAGGTGGATTGGCGAGGGGCGCAAGACAGGCCATAGGCTGGCGCGATGCGGATCATCTTCATGGGATCGCCGGACTTCGCTGTGCCAACGCTTGAGGCGCTGGTGGCGGCGGGGCATGAGGTCGTCGCGGCCTATACCCAGCCTCCGCGCCCAGCCGGCCGCGGCAAGGGGGAGCGGGCAACCGCGGTCGAGCTGCGGGCCAGGGAAGTGGGCATCCCGGTGCGCTCTCCGCTCAGTTTGCGCGAAGGGGCGACGCAGCGGGAATTCGCCGCGCTGGGCGCCGAGGTGGCGGTGGTCGCGGCCTATGGCCTGATCCTGCCGCAGGCGATCCTCGATGCGCCGCGGCTCGGCTGTCTCAACGTCCACGCCAGCCTGCTGCCGCGCTGGCGCGGGGCGGCGCCGGT
>JBDSMA010000052.1:0-12312 GCA_039916085.1 Sphingomicrobium sp. | reverse complement strand
CCGAGCGTCTTGCCCGTCACCTCGACCCCCATGAAGCGGTTCTTTTCCCACTTGCCGGCTTGGGTCGAGGCGTCGGCCTCGGGCAGTTGGCGGGCGAGCGCGAACATCAATGCGATGGCATGTTCGGCGGTGGTGATCGAATTGCCGAACGGCGTGTTCATGACCACGACCCCGCGCTGGGTAGCGGCCGGAATATCGACATTGTCGACCCCGATCCCGGCGCGGCCGACGACCTTGAGGTTGGTCGCCGCGTCGAGCAGGTCGCGCGTCACCCTGGTCGAGGAGCGGATGGCGAGGCCGTCATAGTCGCTGATAATGGCCGCGAGCTCGTCGGGCGTCTTGCCGGTGATTTCGTCGACGTGGATGCCGCGCTGACGGAAAATCTCCGCGGCGCGAGGGTCCATCGCGTCGGAAATAAGGACTTTGACGGTCACTTGGTTTGCTCCCAGGCATAATCGAGCCAGGGCCCAAGCGCTTCGATGTCGGCGGCGTCAACCGTTGCACCGCACCAGATACGCAGGCCAGGCGGGGCATCGCGGTAGCCGGCAATGTCATAGGCCACGCCCTCCGCCTCGAGCAGCCTGGCGATCGCCTTGATTCGCGGTTCGTCGGCGCCCTCGGCGATAAGGCACACGCTGGTTTTCGAGCGCGAGGCCGGATCGGTAGCAAGGTAGCCGAGCCAGTCGCGCGCCTCGACGATCCGGTCGAGCGCGGCGGCGTTGGCGGCGGTGCGGGCGATCATGCCCTGAAGCCCGCCGACCGACCTGGCCCACTCGAGCGCGAAGATGGCATCCTCGACCGCCAGCATCGATGGGGTATTGATCGTCTCGCCGGTGAAGATTCCTGCGATCAGCTTGGACTTCGAGGTCAGGCGGAAAATCTTGGGCAGAGGGCGGTCCGGAGTAAAACTCTCAAGCCGCTCGACCGCGCGGGGACCGAGGATGAGGACGCCGTGGCCGCCTTCGCCGCCCAGCGCCTTCTGCCACGAAAAGGTGGCGACATCGATCTTGTCCCACGGAATGTCGTAGGCGAACACGGCGCTGGTCGCGTCGGCGAAGCTCAGTCCTTCGCGGTTCGTGGCGATCCACTCGCCGTCGGGCACTCGGACGCCAGACGTCGTGCCGTTCCAGGTGAACAGCACGTCGTTTGCCCAGTCGATCCGACCGAGATCCGGCAGCTGGCCATAGTCGGCGCGAATCACAGTGGGATCGAGTTTGAGCTGATTGACGGCGTCGGTGACCCAACCCTCCCCGAAGCTTTCCCACGCGAGGGCGGTCACGGCACGCGCTCCAAGCATCGACCATATCGCCATTTCAAACGCGCCGGTGTCGGATCCGGCAACGATACCGATGCGGTGACTGTCGGGCAGATTGAGCAGCTCGCGCATCAAGTCGATGCACAACTTGAGGCGCTGCTTGCCGAGCGCGCTGCGGTGCGAGCGACCAAGGCAGCGCGTGTCCAGTTTTTCGGGACTCCAGCCGGGAGGCTTGGCGCAGGGTCCGGACGAAAAATAGGGACGTGCCGGACGGAATTTCGGCTTGGCCCGATGCGCAAGCGCATCGGTCGGGGACAGGTCACTCATTCAAACTCTCCTCACAGAGAGCACGCGCCGCGTTGGGACGGCGTGGCCCGCCTGCGAGACTAAGCGAAAACCACCCTCGGGCAAGGGCTTATTTCGCACCTGCACAAAAGATTCGCTCAACGGAAAACCGCCGAACTTCGTTAACTTTCGAGATTTCTCTTAACATAAGGCAAGGCAATTCCTCGGTTCACCGCAAGGCGTGGACGGTTCATCCCTTGTCCAGGAACCGAAGGTTGAAATCATTAACCAGTCCGGGTCAGGGTCGCTGCTCTCGAACCGCCGGGCAATGTAGCGGATCGGGTGAAGGGGCTGGGGAGCTCCATTACAGACGGAACTGGATCCGGGCCGCTTCGGCGTCGGGCTGGGAAGTTGGGAGCGTTTTCAAGGATGACAAGCTTGACCGCCGCAAACGGAGTGCTTCGCAAGCGCGACCTGTTCTTCCACGACGGCAGTCATCTTCGCCGCATCCGCCTGACGGCTCCAATCCAGGCGCTGATGGCCCTCCTCCTCCTCGTTCTCGTCGGCTGGTCGGGCTACGCCACCGCGCGGCTACTGACCGGCTCCACGGCCAGCGCCGTCCCCGCCGACATGGTTCAGCTTACCGCCGCCACCGAACTTCGCGCCCGCCAGATCGAACATCGCCAGGATCTCATCGCCGCCATGCTGGCCGGCAAGGATATCGATTTCGGCGCGCTGCCCGCGACCACCAGCCTGACGCCACTGCCCGCCGCAATCGCCGGCAAGCTGTCGCGCGCCGAGGACCTCACCGCCATCCAGACCCAGGCCACCGCCCGCGCCCTCGACGCACGTTATGAAGCCAGCGCGCGCGAACTGAAGCGCCTCGGCATCACCCCGCAGCGCCTTTCCCAGGGCGGGCCGTTTGAGCCGGTGACCAGCGGCGACGCGACGTTCAAGCAATTGTTTACGAGCTGGAAGAAGCTCGAAAACCTTGCCGACGGGGCGATCGCCGTGCCGTCCGACAAGCCGATCAAGACCGCCGTCGCCTTTACCTCGGGCTTCGGCATCCGGTCGGACCCGTTCCAGGCACGCGCCGCGATGCACCCGGGAATCGACCTTGCAGGGCCGATCGGCACGCCGATTTACGCGACCGCCGATGGCACCGTGCTTCGCGCTGGATGGAACAATGGCGGCTATGGCAATCTGGTCGAAGTCGATCACGGCAAGGGCATCACCACCCGCTACGGCCATATGTCTGCGATCCTCGTCAGCGCCGGCCAGCACATCACGCGCGGCCAGCAGATCGGTCGCATGGGCTCGACCGGACGCTCGACCGGCAGCCACCTCCATTATGAGGTCCGGATTGACGGCCGCGCGGTCAATCCGATCCCGTTCATGAAGTCCAACGACTATCTGCTGGCGATGCAGCAAAAGGGTTATGCGGCCCATTCAATGGACGCCGTCGCGCTCGGCGGACCGCAGCGCTAAACTTGCCCTTGGCCGACACCGCTCCTATCTCGCGGTGGTGACCCAGACCCAAATCAGCCTGACCGATAGCGCCGCGCGCCGCGTGGCGGCAATCGCCGCGAAGCAGGGCAAGCCCGCCGTGCTCAGGCTGTCGATCGAAGGCGGCGGGTGCGCCGGCTTCTCCTACAAGTTCGCGCTGGGCGAGATCGAACCTGGCGACGTCCGCGCCGACAGCGACGGCGTGACGTTGGTCGTTGACCCGGTCAGCCTGGGCCTGGTCGATGGCAGCTGCGTCGATTTCGTCGAGGAGCTTGGTGGCTCGGCGTTCAAGGTGACCAACCCCAACGCGGCCTCGGGCTGCGGCTGCGGATCGAGCTTCTCGGTCTAGTGTCGCGGCGAGGATGAAGCTCGCCACCTACAACCTCAACGGCATCCGCGCGCGCCTGCCCCGGCTGATTGAATGGCTCGGGCGCGAGCAGCCCGACGTCGCCTGCCTCCAGGAATTGAAGTGCGCCGACGAACTGTTGCCGGTCAACGACATCGCCGCCGCTGGCTATGAGGCGGTGTGGCATGGCCAGAAGGGCTTCAACGGGGTCGCCATCCTCGCGCGCGGCGCCGCGCCGGTGCTCCGGCGCGTCGGCTTGCCCGGCGATCCCGACGACAGCCACAGCCGCTACATCGAGGCCGAGGTCGACGGCGTGATCGTCGGGTCGATCTACCTGCCCAACGGCAATCCCGTCGGCACTGAAAAGTTCGATTACAAGCTGCGCTGGATGGAGCGGCTTCGCGCCCACGCGGCCGACCTGTTCGCCGCCGAGCGGCCGGTAGTACTGGCCGGCGACTTCAACGTCATCCCGGAAGACCGCGACACCTTCTCGCGCCGGGCGATGGCTCACGACGCGTTGTTCCAGCCGGAAAGCCAGGCGGCATGGCGAGCCATCGTCAACCAGGGCTGGACCGACGCGCTTCGTGCCCTCCATCCCGACGAGCCGCGGCTGTACACCTTCTGGGATTATACCGCCGGCGCGTGGCCGCGCGACGCCGGCTTCCGCATCGATCATCTGCTGTGCAGCCCGCAGGCCGCCGACCGGCTGCAATGCGCAACGGTCCACAAATGGGCGCGCGCCGAAGAGAAAGCGAGCGACCACGCGCCGGTGATGATCGAGCTCGGCTAGAGAGCCTTTTGATAGATCCGATAGGTGTGGTTGATCGTCGAGCGCGACAGTTCGGCGATCGACGTCATTCCCTGATTATCCTCGAGGATCCAGCCGAATTCGCCGTGCGTGACGCCGTAATGGTCGACGCAGGCGCGGCGGATCGAATCGATCAACATGAAGGCGAGCTGGCCGGCGAGGCGGCTCGACTGGAGCTTCTTGACCACGCCCATCAACGGCACGCGGACGCGCCTGGTGCGGGGCTTGCGCAACCGCCACAACAGCTTCGCCCAGCCGAACGGAAATAGCCTTCCGTCGAGATCGGCGATCAGCTCGTTAATATCAGGCAGGGTGATCATGAACGCCACCGGCTCGCCGTCGAGCTCGGCGATGCGAACCAAGTCCTCATAGATGATCGGTTTCAGCTTCTTGCCGGCATATGCGATTTCGGCATCGGTCAGCGGGACGAAACCCCAATTGTCGGACCAGGCGTCGTTCAGGATATCGAGGATGATCTTCGCTTCACTGTCGAAATGGGACTTGTCGACATTGCGCAGGACGATGCGGGGGTTGCGCTCGCCCGTTTCGATCAGCCGGCGGATCAGCGGCTGGAGGTCCTTCGTAATATCCAGCTCTGAGGTGTAGAGGTCCTTCGCCTTGGTGTAACCGGCCGCTTCGATCCACGCCTGGTAGGCCGGACGATGGTGACCCATCATCACCACCGGCGACTGGTCGAAGCCGGAGATCAGCAGGCCTGGCTCATCCCAGATCGAGATTGAGATCGGCCCCAGCGCCTTGGCCATCCTCTCGCCGCGCAGCCATTCCTCGGCGGTGGCGATGAGCGCCGCTGCGGCTTCAGCGTCAAGCGCTTCGAACATGCCCCATTGGCCTAGGCCCTGCTCCATATGCACCTGAACGAGGTCGTCGACCTGAGCGCTGATCCGCCCGACGGTTTCGCCGCGGCGGGTCGCCAGCCACAGTTTCGCATGGCCATGGCCGAACCATGGATTCTTCTTCGGATCGAGCAGCCCGTGGACTTCGTCCTTCAGCGGGGGAATCCAGGCCGGATCGTCGCGATAGACGCGCCACGCGAAGTCGACGAACAGTTTGCGGTCGGCCTTGGACTCGACGGGGCGGATGAGGAGTGGGGATGCGCTCATGGACGAAGGGCTAGCCCCGGCTCCGGCTTTCGACAAGGGCAACCAAGCGCCAGCCGAGGTTCATCGGGCTTGTGCCATTTGAATCGCCATATATGCGCCACTATCTCTTGCAATCCGCGAAGGCGGACAAGGACTTATGAACGATATCGCGATCAACAGCCGCGCCGCCGTCAAGGCCGCGACCACCGTTCCCACCCGCCCGGCCACGCGCCGCGGCGATGACAAGGCCATGCTCAAAGCCGCCGCCAACCTGACGCGCGACCTCAATCAGCCGCGCGCGGCAATCTACTGGGCCGATTTGCTGGGTTCGGCACTGCTTGGCTATAGTACGCTTGCGGTGGCGATCCTCGCTTCGGCGACGCCGCTGAGGCTTGCCGCGGCGCTGGTCGCGATCCTCGCGCTGTACCGCGCGGGGAGCTTCATTCACGAACTCACCCACATCAAGAAGAACGCGGTTCGCGGGTTCCGGCTGCTGTGGAACCTGCTGATCGGCATTCCCTTGCTGGTGCCGTCGTTCCTGTATGAAGGCGTGCACAATCAGCATCATGCCAAATCTTATTACGGCACCGTCAACGATCCCGAATATCTGCCGCTGGCCCTGATGAGGCCGTGGACGCTGCCAATCTTCCTGATCGCCGCCTTGCTGGCGCCGGTCGGCTTGTTCCTGCGCTTTGCGCTGCTGACCCCGCTGTCGCTGCTGTCGAAGCGGTTTCGGCGGGTGGTGGTCGAGCGCTATTCAGGGCTGCAGATCAATCCGCAGTTCCGCCGGCCTGCCCCGGAAGGCGAATTCCGGCGGGACTGGCTGCTGCTCGAGGCCGCCGCCAGCGTATGGGCGATCAGTGTCCTCCTGCTGCTCGCCGCGGGCATTATCCCGCTCACCACCTTCCTCGTCTTCCTTGGAGTCGCCTCGGGCGTGATGTTCCTCAACCAAGTCCGCACTCTGGTCGCGCATTTGTGGGAAAATGAGGGCGACGCGATGAGCGTTACCGAGCAGTATCTCGACAGCGTCAATGTCCCCCCGCCAGGCGCCATGCCGGCCCTGTGGGCGCCAGTCGGCCTGCGCTATCACGCGCTGCACCATCTGCTGCCCGGCCTTCCCTACCATGCGCTGGGCGAGGCGCATCGGCGGCTGTGTGCGGAACTCGGCGACGATTCGGTTTATCATGACTCGACCTACCGCGGCCTCAGTGGGCTGGTCGGTCGTCTGGCCGCCAGCTCCTGGCGGTCCGGCATCCGCGGCTGATCACTCCTCGCTGCGAATCAGGACGGTCTCGCCGATCAGCAGGAACAGGATGAACGGGGCCCACGCCGCGAGGACCGGCGGGTAGGCGCCGACATTGCCGAGCGCCAGACTGAAATTATCGGCGACGAAGTAAGTGAAGCCGAGGGCCATGCCGATTGTCGCGCGCAGCAGCACCTGGCCCGACCGCGCCAATCCAAATGCAGCTATCGCCGCCAGTAGTGGCATGAGGATGGTCGACAGCGGCCCCGAAAGCTTGTGCCACCAGCCGGTTTTGGCTTCATCCGCCGGCCGGCCAGCTGCCTCGAGCTCGTCGATCGCCTGGCGAAGGGAGACAAAATCGCGCTCGGCGGGCACGACCTTGGCCAAGGTGAAGCGCGAGGGCTCGACCCCTGAAAGCGCTTCCATCAGCGGATAATGGCGGACGACATTGGCCGTGGCGTCGTAGAGCCTCACCTGATGGAGCAGCCAACCGCCGCCCGCGGCGTTGCGATCAGCCCTCAGGGCGTTGAGCGTCCGCACCAACGCGCCGGCTTCCCGCTCGTAGATGGTGACTCCGCCCAGCTGGATATTGGCGTTATTGGCTCCCACCCGATCGACATGGACGAGGTCGTCGCCGTTGCGCAGCCAGACATTGGTGACCAGTCCGCTGTCGGGCGGTACCGGCCGATAATCGGCATTGCTCCACGCGGACACGGCACGTGACGCGCGAACGACCACGGTTTCATTGAAGGCGAACGAAACGATCGCAACGCCCATGCTGGCGATGATCATCGGTGCCAGGATCTGGTGCGCCGACAGGCCGGCGGCCTTCATCGCGACCACTTCGCTGTGCTGATTGAGCGAGGTAAAGGCGATCAGCGTGCCCAACAGAACGGAGAAAGGCAGAAAGCGCGACGCGAGCAGCGGCAAGCGCAGCGACACATAATACCACAGCTCGGCTTCGCCATTGCCGGGGACGGCAAGGATTTTGCTCGATTCACCGAGCAGGTCGAGCGTCATCAGCACCAGCACCAACGCGACCAGCACGGCCAGCGTTCGGGTCAGAAACAGCCGCGCCATGTACAGCGCGATCTGGCGTGACGGCAGAAAATCGAAGTTGATCACGTTGCCACTTCCGCCGGGCGCGGGATCAGCCGGCGCAGCAGCAAAGCGAGCTTCGTAAACGCCGCCTCGAGCGCGCCGATCGGTTGCCCCCCGGGGCGGTGGGCGACGACATGATACATCCAGCCGATTAGCGCGACCAAGCCGAGGAACGGCAGCCATAGCGCGAGTTCCGGCATGATCCGCCCTTGCGACCCGGCACCAAGCGCATATTGGTTGATCTTGTGATAGGTCACCACCATCACGATCCCGACGAAGATACCGAGTGAGCTTGCCGAGCGCTTGGGCGGAATCGCGAGCGCCACCGCGAGCAGCGGGAGCATCAGCATCATGGCGATCTCGACCAAGCGATAATGAAATTCGCCGCGTGCCCCAAGCCGCTCGGCGCCGGTGACCCTGGCAGTGCCATATCCGCGCGCGAACACTTCCCGCATCGTCAATTCCTGCTCATCGGTGCCGCGCCCACGAAAGGATTCGATCGCCGGCAACTTGATTGGCAAGTCATAGCTGTCGAACGCCAGCGTGCGCGGAGAGGCGAACTTCGGACTGTCCTGGATCAACCGGCCGTGACGCAGGCGAAAAATGATCGTGTCCGGATCGTCGGTCGACAGGAAGCGTCCTTCGTTGGCGGTGGCGGTAACGTGCATCCCGGCCTTGTCGTCGAGGGCGGTAAAGATGCCGAACAACTTGGTGCCTTTCTGTTCGCTTCGATCGATACGCAACGTCATGCGTTTGCTGAATGAGTTGAACTCTCCGACCTTGATTGCGGCGCCCAACGCGCCCGAACGCAGGTCAAACCGCAGCCCTTCATAGCGATACTTGGAGTATGGCTCGAGCCAGCCGACGATCGCCAGGTTGAGCAGCAGCAAGCCGATACAAAAAGCGTAGGGGATTCGAAGCAGCCGGCCATAGCCGACACCGATACCGCGCAGCGCATCAAGCTCGGACGAGAGGGCGAGCTTGCGAAAGGCGAGGAGGATGCCGAGGAGCAACCCGATCGGGATGCCGAGCGAAAAATACTCGGGCAGCAAATTGGCCAGCATCCGCCACACGACGCTGACGGGTCCGCCGGCGTTGATGACGAAATCGAACAGCCGCAGCATCTTGTCGAGCACCAGCAGCATGGCGGCGAGAACCAGTGTCCCGATCAAGGGAACGGCGATGGTTCGTGCCAGATAGCGGTCAATCAGCGGCAAGCATCCCCCTTTTCGTCGTTCCTGCACCATGATTTGGCCGCAAAGCGACCGGACAACGCCTGCTGGCGATACTGCGGGGCGAGCAGCGCCGTTACCATCCTATAGCCCAGTGGATTTGGAATTCATGCGCAAATCTTGCCTCGACGCCGGTCGCCGCCCATCAAGGACGGCAAGACGCCCAGGCGAGGCCGGCGGCGACGGTCCGGTCACCTGATGGGCCGCCCGCGCATTGCCTTGCTGTCCAACCCCCGATCGACGGGCAATATCGCCTTGTTGCCGCGCATCCGGGCCTTCTGCGACGCTCATACCGACATTTTCCACTATGAGGTCGAGCACGCCGACCAGATCGGCGAGGCGATGGCGGTCATCGCTCGCATCGAACCCAAGCTGCTGGTGATCAACGGCGGCGACGGGACGGTTCAGGCGGCGCTGACCGAAATGTACAACGGCGACTATTTTTCCGCCGCCGTCCCGCCTGTCGCGGTGTTGCCGAGCGGCAAGACCAACCTCATCGCGCTCGACCTTGGCGCCGGGGGCGATCCGGTGCGGGCGCTTGAGCGTCTGCTCGAACTCGCTCAGCACGACCTTGCCCCGCACATCGTCGCGCGCGAGTTGATTGCGCTGACCGGCGGCATGGAGGGTTCGAGCCCGGTCATCGGCATGTTCCTGGGCGGCGCCGGACTGGCCGACATCATGCTTTATTGCCGCCACCGTATCTATCCGCTCGGCCTGCCGAACAGCGTCAGCCATGTCATTACCGCCTTTGCCGTGGTGCTTCGCCAGGTGTTCGGCATGCGCGCCAGCTTCCTGCCCCCCGAACCGTCGCAGATGAGCGTCACGACCCACCGTGCCGGACGGGTCAGCGGCCGCTTCGCGCTGATGTTCGTCACTACGCTGGAAAAGATCCTGCTATCGAGCGACATCAATGGCGGCGGTGTTCGCGGCGGGGTACTCAAGTTTGTCGCGGTCGAGCAGAAACCGATATCCTTGCTCCGCGCTTTCTTCGCCAGCCTTGTCGGGCGGCTAGGCCGGACCAAGCTCGCCGGCGTCCATATCGAGGAAGCCGACGAAATCTCGATCGAGGGTGAATCGAGTGAGGTCATCCTCGACGGGGAGACATTCCGTACCGGCATCGGCAAGCCGATCCTGCTTCGCCGGGCGAATCCGTTGTCGTTCGTCCGCATCGCCGCCTGAACGCACCGCCATGACCGATCGCCTGGCCGCACTTGTCGAGCAGGAACTGGCATTGCCGGTCGATCCCCGGGTCATCGCGCTGGCGAAAGCGATCGCCGAGCGGCATGGCGCCGCCTCGCGCGCCGTGCTGTTCTATGGCTCGTGCCTGCGCGAGCAAGCGCTCGAGGGGCTGATGCTCGATTTCTACCTGATCGTGTCCGATTACCGCTCGGCCTATGACAAAGCGTGGCTGGCCCGCGCCAACGCGCTCATCCCACCCAACGTCTTCCCATTCCAGCACGACGGCCAGGCGGCCAAATACGCCGTGCTGAGCGAAGCCGATTTCCACCGCTTAAATGGGCCGGAGACGCGCAGTGTGTCGGTGTGGGCCCGTTTCGCGCAGCCGTCGCGGCTGGTGTGGGTGGCGGACGATGCGGCCGGCTCAAAAATCGTCGCGGCGGTGGCGCGGGCGGCGCCTGCGCTGCTTGCTGCGGCTGGACGGATAGACGGAGAGCCAAGGCTCGAGTGGTGGCGTCGGGCGTTCGCGCTGACCTATTCCGCCGAGCTGCGCGCAGAGCGCAAGGGGCGCAGCGGGTCGGTCGTCGATGCCGACCCCGAGCGGTACGAGCGGTTCGGGGAAGCGGCGGTTTCTCTCGTCCCGCAGGACAGTCCACACGGCGGCTGGGTGCGGCGGCGGATCGAGGGCAAAACGCTATCGGTCCTTCGGCTGGTCAAGGCCACCGCGACCTATGCCGGGGGCGCCGACTATATCGTGTGGAAGATCAACCGGCACGCCGGAACGAATATTGCGTTGAAGCCGTGGCAGCGCCGGCACCCATTGCTCGGCGCGATCAGCCTGCTGCCGCGGCTCCTCCGATCGGGCGCGATTCGCTAGGGGCGCGGGCCAGCGCCTCGGCGACGGCCGAAGCCAATGCGCCAACCGTGAATGGCTTGCGCAGCAGCTCGAATCCGACCAGCTCGTCGCCCTCGCCATCGCCGACATAGCCGGTGACGAACAGCACGGCGATGTCCGGTCGGCGGGCGCGCAGTTCGCGAACCAGTTCGGGGCCGGTCATCTCGGGCATGATCACGTCGGAGACGACGAGGTCGAAATCCTCGCCCGCGAACAGCCGCATCGCCTCGGCGCCGCCGGAGCAGGATACCGGCTCATAGCCAAGATCCTCAAGCGCGCCGACGGTCGCGGTCCGCACCCGGGGATCGTCCTCGACCAGCAAGATCCGCGCACCGGGAACGGTGACGTCCTTCTCCACCCGGTGGGCGGCGGGATGGACCCGGACGTTGGCCGCTGCTGTGGCATCGGTGCGCGGCAAATAAATAGATACGGTCGTCCCCTTGCCGAGATCGCTTTCGATCCCGACCTCGCCGCCCGATTGATGGGCGAATCCGAAAATCTGGCTGAGGCCGAGGCCGGTACCCTTGCCCACCGGCTTGGTGGTGAAGAAGGGTTCGAACGCGCGCTCGATAACTTCCGGGGTCATGCCGCAACCGCCATCCTTGACCGAAATGCGGAGATATTCGCCGGGGCGAATGTCGCCGACCGCGTTGGCGGCCATCGTCACATTGTCCGACGTAATGATCAGCTTGCCTTCGCCGTCCATCGCGTCGCGGGCGTTGACGGCAAGATTGAGAATCGCATTTTCGAGCTGGTGCGGATCGACGAATATCGGCCAGGCGTCGCCGTGCAGTTCGGTGATCACCTGGATCCGCTCGCCAAGCGTGCGGTCGAGCAGGTCGCTCATGGCACCGACCAGATTGGCGCTGTCGACATGCTCGGGCAGTAACGGCTCGGACCGGGCAAACGACAGCAAGCGGCGGGTCAGCGCGGCGGCGCGGGTGGCGCCCTCCATGGCGTTGGAAAGGTGCATCTGGACCTCGCGGCGTGGCCCGTTGAGGCGCCGGCGTGCAAGGTCGATTCCGCCGACGACTACCGCCAGCATGTTGTTGAAGTCGTGGGCAATGCCGCCGGTCAGTTGTCCGACCGCCTCCATCTTCTGAACTTGGCGAAGCTGCGCTTCGGCGGCCATGCGATCAACCGCTTCGGCCTTGAGCGCTTCGTTGGCGGTGCTGAGCTCCTGCGTTCGTTCGGCGACTGCCTGCTCCAGCGCCAGCGCGCGCTCGGATTCGCTCTCGGCGGCGCGGCGCGCGGCAGCGTTCTGCCGCAGCGCCACGACCGCGACCGCGCCCTGGACGGGGAACGCCACGCCTATGACGTGGCCTTGCTGACCCACACGCTCGACGCCACCATTTCCCGCTCTGA
>JBDSMA010000051.1:0-3490 GCA_039916085.1 Sphingomicrobium sp. | reverse complement strand
GACACCAATCACGACGGGCGCCTGACCCCCGACGAGAGGCGCGCCGCGCACCAGATGATGATCCAGATGCGCAAGGCCGGCTAAGCCCTTCGCGTTGCGCCATTAAGGGCCCGGCGGTTGCGCCGGGTCCTTTTTCATGCACAGTCCGCTCCATATAAACAGGAGAGATTGTCATGGGACTTATCGTGCGTCGCGCTGCCTTGTTCGCCACCGCCATCTCACTCCCACTCGCCGCCGCTCGCGCGGACGAGGGAATGTGGACGTTCGACGCTTTCCCCGCCGCCAAGATGCGCGCCGAATATGGCTGGGCGCCCGACCAGGCATGGCTTGACCGGGTGCGCGCGTCGGCGGTCCGACTGACCGGGGGCTGTTCGGCCAGCTTCGTGTCGGGCGATGGGTTGATCCTCACCAACCATCATTGCGTCGCCGCCTGCCTGCAGGATTTGTCGACCGCCAAGCGCGACCTCCTCAAGAACGGCATCGTCACCCGCGGCCGGGCTGAAGAGACCTTGTGCCCCGGACAACAGGCCGAGGTGGTCAGTGCGATCCGCGACGTAACGGGCGAGGTCAAGGGCGCGATCGGCGGCGCCACCGGCATCGCCGCTGTAAAGGCCCGCACCGCCGCCATTGCCGCAATCGAAGCGGCCGGTTGCACCGACACCGCTAAGACCCGCTGCCAGGTCGTCCCGCTCTATGGCGGCGGCCAGTACAAGCTCTACACCTATCGCAAATATTCCGACGTGCGGATTGTCTGGGCGCCCGAATCGCGCGCCGAGCAGTTCGGCGGCGATCCCGACAATTTCAACTTCCCGCGCTACGCGCTCGATGCGAGCTTTCTGCGGGCCTACGAAAACGGCAAGCCGGTTGCCACCCCGCAGCACCTCGACTGGACCGCGCGCGCGCCGGTCGATGGCGAGGTGACGTTCGTCGTCGGCAACCCCGGATCGACCCAGCGCCTGCTGACCAGCGACCAGATTGCTTTCGCCCGCGAAGTCACCGCGCCCATCAATGTCGCTGTCTTTTCCGAGCTGCGCGGCCGGTTGATCAGCGCGATGGAGCAAAGCCCGGTCAAGGCGCGCGAGGGCAAAGAGGAGCTCGACGGCGTCGAAAACAGCCTCAAAGTCTATATCGGGCGGGTCAAGGCGCTCGGCGATCCAGCCTTCATGGGCCGGCTCGCCGCCGCCGAAGCCGAACTGAAGGCTAAAAGCGCGAACAATGCGGCGATCGGTAACCCGTGGGGCGACATCGCCGCGGCGACCACTGCCTATCGCGACATCTATTTGCCCTATCGTTTCATGCAGCCGCAAAGCGACCTTTACGATTATGCCGCGACCCTGGTCCGTGCGGCGGAAGAGCGGACCAAGCCCAATGGCCAGCGGCTCCCCGGCTACAGCGACAGCGCGCTGCCCCTGGTCGAAAAGCAATTGCTCGACGTCCGGCCGATCCCGTCGTGGCTCGATCAGCTCAAGCTGGAGTGGAGCCTGAGCAAGGCGCGCGAATATCTTGGCGCCGACGACCCCGACACCAAATTGCTTCTCGGACGCGAATCGCCCGAAGGCCTTGCGGCGCGGCTGGTGACGGGCACCCGCTTGTCCGATCCCGCTTACCGCAAGTTGCTATGGGCCGGCGGCAAGGCGGCCATCCTTGCCTCCAAGGATCCGATGATCCTGTTCGCGCGTAAACTCGACGCCCGCGATCGTGCACTGCAGGACCTCGTCGACGAGCGCTATGACGGACCGATTACCGCCGCCCGCGCCAAGCTCGCCGACGCCCGCTTCGCCGCTTATGGCGACACGCTCTACCCCGACGCCACCTTCACCCTGCGTATCAGCTACGGCAAGGTCGCGGGCTGGATCGAGCGCGGCCGCGCAGTCCCGTATCGGACCTTGATGGGCGGGACGCTCGACCGCGCGACCGGGGCCGAACCGTTCAACCTCGCCTCCGCGTTCGTTGCCAACAAGGCGCGGATCAACCCGGCGACGACGTTCAACTTCGTCACCACCAATGACATCATTGGAGGCAATTCAGGCTCGCCGGTGATCGACCGCAACGGCGCGGTGATCGGTGCCGCGTTCGACGGCAACATCAACTCGTTCGGTGGCAATTACGGTTATGACGGGACACTCAACCGCACCGTTGTCGTCTCGACAGCCGCAGTCGAGGAAGCACTGAAGCATATCTACCCCGCGCCAGCGCTGCTGGCCGAACTCAACCGCCGTTGACGTAAGCGAGCCGGGCGAGCGTCAGCTCGCCCGGTATCGCGCTTCCGCCTCCGCCATATAATCGCGGGTGATCGGCACAGCGGCGCGGTCGCGGATATACTGAATCTGGTAATTGCACGCGGCGCCGCTCTCGAACATCAGGATCGCCCCGGCGAGGTAGAATTCCCACAGCCGGTAGAAACGCTCGTCGTACATCGCGACGATCTTCGCCTTGGCGGCGCGGGTCCGCTCCATCCAGTGCCGCAGCGTATAAGCGTAATGCAGCCGAAGTGTCTCGACGTCGCTGGCAATCAGGCGGTTGTTCTGGCTCGCTTCGAACATCTCCGACAACGACGGCAAATGATATCCGGGGAAGATGTATTTGTCTGTAAACGGATCGGGCGCGCCCGAACTGCCGAAGCGGCCGATGGTGTGAAGCAGCATGACACCGTCGGGCTTCAACAGTTTGCGGCAGGTTGCGTAAAACTCGTTGTAATGCGCCGCTCCGACGTGCTCGAACATGCCGATCGAAACGATCCGGTCGAACTCCCCGGTCACCGCGCGATAATCGATCAGCTCGAATTTTACCTGGTCGGCGACCCCGGCCGCCTCGGCGCGCTCGCGCGCAACTTTCAACTGTTCCTCCGACAGGGTCACGCCAAGAACTTCGACCCCCGCCACCCGGTTCAGATAAAGCGCCGTGCCGCCCCAACCGCTGCCGATGTCGAGCACTCGCTGGCCCGGTTTCAACGCTAGCTTGGCGGCGATGTGCGCCTTTTTGTTCGACTGGGCCTGCTCGAGGCTGTTGGCCGGATCGGTGAAGTAAGCGCAGCTATATTGCAGGTCATCGTCAAGGAACAGGCGGTAGAGATCGTTACCGACATCATAATGGTGAGCGACGTTGCGCCGCGACTTGAGTGGGGAATTGCGCCGCCCGAACAGATTCAGCAGGGATTTTCCCTTGCGCAGCGCACGGCGGCCTTCTTCGCCAAATTCCCAGCGATTGCCGCCGACCACGAGTTCGAGGAATTCCAGGATATCGCCGTCCTCGATCGTCAGCCGCCCGTTCATGAACGCCTCGCCGAAGCCGAGCCGCGGATTGCGCATGATCTCCAGCGGAACTCGCCTGTCGTGAAACCGGACGGTCATCGTCTTGCCGCCGCCGGGACCATAGGTTTCGCGCTTGCCGTCGGCGGTGACGACCGTCAGCCTGCCACTGGTCAACAGGCTTCCGATCAATCGTCCAATCAACGCCACGCTTGTTCTCCTGCGGGGGATTTCAAACCGAC
>JBDSMA010000050.1:0-9378 GCA_039916085.1 Sphingomicrobium sp. | reverse complement strand
GCGCGGTTGATCAGCCCCTCGTCCGCGTCCGGATCATAGGCCCTGATTTTCTCGATCAGTTCATACTGTCTCAGCACGGGCCTAATGTGGGGCCCCGGGCCCTTACTTCGCAAGCGCAAAAGAAATTGAGTGGCGGCGCCAGCCTTGCGACAATCGCACAGTCGGCGGGCAGTATTGATTCTCAACTATTATTGAATGCCCATTTGTGGCACTCGACTTGCTGCGGAAGGAGCGCGCGAGTCTGTGAGTTCGGCCCCCAGGGATATTGAAGCGTTCAAGGCCGCGGCGTTGCGCTGTCCCCTGCCCGAGGCGGTTGGTCTGGTTGGCGAGAAATGGGCTTTTCTCATTCTCCGCGGAGCACTGAACGGGCTCCAGCATTTCGAGGAGTTTCAGGCCGGCCTGGGCATTGCCCGCAATATCTTGTCACACCGCCTGTCGCGGCTGGTCGCGGGCGGCGTCCTGAAGCGGGCTTCGGACCCGGCAGACCGGCGCAAGATCATCTATTCGCTGACGGCAAAGGGCGAGGCGCTGCTGCCGGTGGTGCTGTCGTTGCGGCAATGGGGTGAGGAGTGGGGTCACGGCCAGCGCGATTTCGTGTTGGCCGACGCGCGCGATGCCAAGCCTATCCGGCGAATCGCCGTCCAGGCCGAGGACGGGCGCGAGTTGAAGCTCGTTGACCTCCTTTGGATCGACCTGGCCACTGGCGCGCTTCTAAAGCGCGGCGAAACGAAGATCGTGCCATGCGACCCGTCTCATCCGGCGATCAGGATATTGCGCGGAAGCTGACGGCCGGGGCACCGCCCAAGCCGCTCTGGCTTATTCGTAATCAGCGCCGCTCGGCGTCGGGCGCGGCGGAGCAGCTGCTGTAAGGCGCAATGCCTCGGCCGATTCGCTCAGGCTGGCCAGCTCGTCGGTCTCGTCTTCCTCGTCGACGCGAACCTTCTGCAGATTGCCTACGATGGCTTCTTCGAGGTGCTTCGGTTTGACCGTCTGCTCCGCAATCTCGCGCAGCGCGACAACCGGATTCTTGTCGCGGTCACGATCGATGGTGAGATCGGCCCCGCCCGAGATCTGACGGGCGCGCTGCGCTGCCATCAGCACCAGGTCGAACCGGTTGGAAACCTTGTCGACACAATCTTCGACCGTCACGCGCGCCATAAGTCGCTTTCCGCTGAATGATTTCCGGATTTCGGAAGAGCCGGCGAGATAGGGAGGCAAGGCCAAAGAGTCAATGAATTCGCATCCCCGCGCCCCTTGCCAGCGGCGGCGTCGCCCCCCACACCAGCGTCCGATGGCCGAGCCGACCCGATCCGATCCGCAGCCCGACCCGCGCGCCGCGACTGCGGCAGCCACTGCGGCAGCCAGGAAATTGCGCCAGACGGCCAATGCCGAGGCGCGGTCGTTGACGGTCGCGGGCAGTCGGCTGACGCTGATCACGGATGGGCCGGAGCGGCTGGCGGCGTTGCTTGCGCTAATCGATGGCGCGGAGAAAAGCCTGCGCCTGCTGTACTACATCTACACCGACGATGCCGCCGGCGCGGCGGTGCGCGACTCGCTGAGCCGGGCGCTCGCGCGGGGGGTCCGTGTCTCGCTGCTGATCGACGGCTTCGGCAGCTCGAAGACGCCCGACACCTATTTCAAGGCACTGCACGAGGCGGGCGCCGAATTCTGCCGCTTCTTGCCGAGCTACGGCCGCCGCTACCTCATTCGCAACCACCAGAAGATGACTCTGGCCGACGAGGCGCGGGTGCTGATCGGCGGATTCAATATCGAGGACAGTTATTTCGGCGCCAAGGAGGACGGCGCTTGGCGCGACCTTGGATTGATGGTCGAAGGCCCGGCCGCGGCGCGGCTCGCACCCTATTACGACTCGCTGATCGGTTGGGCGATCGGGAAGGGCGGGCGGATCCGCACGCTACGCCGGATCATTCGTTCGTACAGCGAGACCCAGGGGGTGCTGCAATGGTCGTTTGGCGGGCCGATGCGCCGAATGTCGCCGTGGGTCGCCGCGACCTGCCGCGACCTCACCCAGAGCAATGACGTCGAGATGATCGCGGCCTATTTCGCCCCGACTTACGGGATGCTCAAACGAATTGCCCGGATCGGCAAGCGCGGCCGGGCAAGGGTCATCACGGCGGGTAAGTCCGACAATACGGCGACTATCGCCGCGGCACGCTTCACGTATGGCCGGTTGCTCAAACGCGGGGTCGAGATTTTCGAATATCGCCCGACCAAGCTCCACACCAAGCTCGTCGTGTTGGACGACGTGGTTCACATCGGCAGCAGTAATTTCGACATCCGCAGCCTCTATTTGAACCTGGAAATGATGCTGCGCGTCGCCAGCCCCGCATTCGCCACCATGATGCGGCTTTATTTCGAGGGCGAGCTGCAGGACAGTCTAAGGATCACGCCGGCGCTTCACCGCAAGCGCGCCACGCTGGCCCACCGAATCAAGTGGGCGTTGAGCTTCTTCCTCGTGACCACTGGCGACTATACCGTGACCCGCCGCCTCAACTTCGGCAGCGGCAACTAAGCCGCGGGTTCCTCGCGCCACGCCCAGAACAAAGTGGCCGGCGGCACGTTGACCCATTCGAACCCGCGGTCGATTCGCTCGAAAAACGGGGCGATGAAATCACGCACCTTGGGGCTGAACTGATAAACGAGGAAGGCGCCCCCCGGCCGCACGACCTTGGCCGTCGCTTCGCCGATCGCCGCGCCAATGCCTGGCGGCAGGGTCGAGAAGGGCAGGCCGGAGACGACAAAGTCGGCGTGGGGGAAGCCATGGTCGGCGACGATCTGCTCGACATCGGCGGCCGATCCAAGGACAGCGATCAGCCGTGGATCGTCGATATCGTCCTTGAGATAGTTGATGAAATCGGCGTTGGTGTCGATCGCGATCAGCGTCGCATCGGGGCCAAGCCGGTCGAGTATTGGGCGGGTGAAGGTGCCGACGCCGGGACCATATTCGACGAACAGCCGGGTATTGTCCCAATCGACCGGGCCAAGCATCCTGTCGATCAGGATGCGGCTCGACGGGATGACCGAGCCGACCATCACCGGGTTCTTGAAGAAGCCACGCAAGAACTGCCAGCGGGGGCTCGCCGCCCGGCGGTCGCGGCGGCGGGCAATTCTTCCCTTCAGGTGACGGGCGGACGTGGCGTTCAAAATAGGCTCTCCGGAAAATAGCGGCTCTCGCGTTCGCAAATGGCGCGCCGCTTGGCAAGCGCCGAGGGCGGGTATCGCGCACGGCTCGGCGGGCTTAAAGGGTCGCAATGCCGCACCGATCTCTCCGCGCTGCTGTCGAGGCGCGCCCGCGCATCGCCGGGAGCGCGCTGTCGACTCCGCACTTTCTGCTGCTGTTCGCGGCCATGCTGGTGGCGGCCGCGGGCAACACCGCGCTACAATCGGTGATGCCGGCAATCGGGCGCGAAATCGGCATTGCCGACTTTTACGTGGCAGTCGCCTACACCAGCTCGGCGGTTCTGTGGGTGATCCTTGCGCCTTATTGGGCGCGCAAGAGCGATGATCATGGACGCAAGGCGCTAACCCTGCTCGGTGTCGGCGGGTTCGTCGTTTCGATGACGCTGTGCGGGCTGGTGCTCGCCGCTGGCCTGAGGGGCGCCCTGGGTGGGGTGCTGACCTTCGTCTTGTTCGCCGCGGCGCGGGCGATTTACGGCTCGTTGGGCTGCGCGACCCCGAGCGCGACCCAGGCCTATCTCGCTTCAAAGACACGGCGATCGGCGCGGGTTGCCGCGCTGTCGTCGCTGTCGTCGAGTTTCGGACTTGGCACCATTGTCGGTCCCGCGCTGGCCCCGCTGTTCGTGTTACCGTTCGTTGGCCTGCCGGGGCCGCTGTTCGCCTTCGCACTGATTGCGTCGGCCGTATTCGTCGCGATCCTGTTGTGGCTGCCGGACGACAGCAAGCCGCGTCACGGCGGCCGGCGCAGTGGCCACGGCGCGGCGATGAGTTACCCCAGTCAAGCCTCCTCGCCGACCGGGGCAAGCGTTATCGCCTCGACCGCGCCAAAGGGCGCGTCCCTCAAATGGAACGACCCCAGGATCCGAAACTGGATCATCGCCGGCGTCGTCGCGGGCCACGCCCAGGCGGCGGTGCTGACCTGCCTCGGCTTCTTCGTCATAGACCGCCTTCACCTCACCCCGCACGGGTCGGAACAAGAGATTTCGATCGTCATGATGGCCGGCGCCGCGGCGACCCTGGCGGCGCAATGGGGCGTTATTCCGCGGCTTAATCTCACCCCACGGGCGCTGATCCTGTGGGGGTCGCTGATCGCCGCGCTGGGGCTGATCGTGACGATGGGCGCCGGCGATTTGTACGGGCTGGTGCTCGGCTTCGGCATCTCCAGTCTGGGGTTCGGCTTCACCCGACCAGGGTTCACCGGCGGGGCCAGCCTCGCCGTTCCGCTCGCCGAACAGGGCGGGGTCGCCGGGGTCATCACCGCAGCCAACGGCATTGCTTATGTCGCCGCGCCCGGCGGTGGAATGGCGCTCTACGCGATCAACCCGCACTGGCCGTTCGCGCTGTCGGCGGCGTTGCTCGCCGGGCTCATGTTGTGGGGGCGCAGCGCCTTGTCCGCGGAGCCGGTTGCTCCCTAGCCCTTGCCGCCCTCGCGGATGCGCGGCTGGAGCATGCCGGGGAGGACGAAGCCAATGCCGCCGACCGGCCGCACCGCGTCCGACTTCAGTGTTTCCTGGATGCGGGCATAATCATTGAGCATCTCCTCCGTCACCGAGGCGCGCGTTTCGGTCAGCGCGGCGTCGAAGTCCGCCATCGTCACCTTGGCCTCGTCCAGCCCGCGGCGGAGGGCGGTCAGCCCGGCCCGGCGGACGAGATCCTCAAGGTCGGCGCCGGTGAAGCGATCGGTGCGCCGCGCCAGGCTTTCGAGGTCGACATCCTTCGCAAGCGGCGTGTGCGCGGTGTGGATGGCAAGGATTCGGCGACGGCCGGCGGTGTCAGGCGGGCCGACATAGATAAGTTCGTCGAACCGGCCCGGGCGGAGCAGCGCCGGGTCGATCAGATTGGGGCGGGTGGTGGCGCCGATGACGACGACATTGTTAAGCTCCTCAAGCCCGTCCATCTCGGCGAGGATGGTGTTGACCACCCGTTCGGTGACCTGCGGCTCGCCCATTCCGCCGCCCCGCGCCGGCACCAGGCTGTCGAGCTCGTCGAAGAAGATGACGGTCGGTGCGACCTGGCGGGCGCGAGCGAACAGCCGGGCGATCTGCTGCTCGCTCTCGCCATACCATTTGCTCAGCAGGTCACTCGACTTGGTGGCGATGAAATTGGCCTCGCTCTCACGCGCCGCGGCCTTGGCCAGCAGCGTCTTGCCGGTGCCGGGCGGGCCATAAAGGAGGAAGCCCTTGGCCGGGCGGATACCGAGCCGCTTGAACGCCTCGGGATGCTTCAAGGGCAGTTCGACTCCTTCGCGCAGCCGATCGCGCGGCGCGTCTAGTCCGCCGACATCGTCCCAGCTGACGTTGGGCACTTGTACCATCACTTCACGCATCGCCGACGGCTGGACCCGCTTCAACGCATCGTCGAAGTCCGACGCCTCGACCGACAGCGCGTCGAGCACCTCGGGCGGGATGGTCTCTTCCTCCAGGTTGATCTTGGGCATGATCCGCCGCACCGCTTCGAGCGCCGCCTCGCGGGTAAGCGCGGCGAGGTCGGCGCCAACGAAACCGTAGGTCCGCCGCGCCAACGCATCGAGATCGACCCCGGCCGCCAGCGGCATGCCGCGGGTTTGGATGCCAAGGATTTCGCGGCGACCGGCTTCGTCGGGGACGCCGACGATGATCTCGCGGTCGAACCGGCCGGGGCGGCGAAGAGCTTCGTCGAGCGCCTCGGGCCGGTTGGTGGCGGCGATAACCACCAGGTTCTGGCGTGGCTCAATGCCGTCCATCAGAGTCAGGAGTTGGGCGACCAGCCGCTTTTCCGCCTCGCCGGTGACCTGGCCGCGCTTGGGGGCGATCGAGTCGATTTCGTCGATGAAGACGATCGACGGGGCCTGGGCGGCCGCCTGCTCGAACAGCTCGCGCAGTTTCTTCTCGCTCTCGCCATAAGCCGACCCCATGATTTCCGGTCCGGCGATATGGAAGAAATTGGCTTCGCTCTCATTCGCGACTGCGCGCGCCAGCCGGGTCTTGCCGGTGCCGGGCGGGCCGTGGAGCAGCACGCCCTTGGGCGGATCGACTCCCAGGCGCTGGAACAGTTCGGGATGGCGCAGCGGCAATTCAACCATTTCGCGCAGTGCGTCGATCGTCCCCGACATGCCGCCAAGATCGTCATAGGTGACGTCGGCGCGGCGCTCGCCGGCCTTGTCGGTGACCTCGGGCAACAGCTCGACCTGCGTCTTTTCGTCCATATGGACGATACCCTTGGGCACGGTCGACACCACCGTCAGCCGCACTTCCTGAAGCGCGAACGCCGGGGCGTTGAGCATCTGCCGGATATGCTCCGGCATGTCGGCATTGACCCGTTGATGCCCGGCGGTCGCGACGACATCGCCCTGGGTGAACGGCCGCGCCTCGAAACTGCGGCGGAGCGCCTCTGCCGAACCCTGCAAGCGGACATTATTCTGGGCGGGGGTGAAAACCACCCGGGTGGCGGGTTTGGACACGGCCTTGTTGACTTCGACGAACTCGCCCGAGCCGACCCCCGCGTTGACCCGCTGCAGCCCGTCGAGACGGATGATGTCGAGGCCTTCATCATCGCCGTAGGGGCGGATCGCCCGGGCGGCGGTGGCGCGCTTGCCGACGATGGCGATGACGTCGCCTTCGACAAGGCCGAGTTGGGTCATCAGCTTGACCGGCAATCGGGCCACCCCGCGGCCACTGTCCGCCGGTGGCAGGTTGGCGACCTGCAGGCGCCGTATGGTCTTTTCGGCATTGGCCATTAGGTCCGTCTCTCCTGGGTGAACCGCGCAAGACGCGAGCCATGCCTTCGCAGTAACCGCGTAGGCCATGCTAGGTTCAATCTGGCGGCGAAACGAGCGAAAAAAAGGGGCCGCGGATTGCCCCGCGGCCCTTGAGTTTTCAGGAGAGGATGCCTCGAAAGGCGCATGTATATTGCGCTGCACCATTTTCTTTCGCAAGTGCAAAATATTCCGCTCTGTCGCTTTTATGGTCGCAACCGGGGTCAATGTGATAGGTGAAACCCTGAATCCGTCAGGGAATTCGATGGAACGACGACTCGCAGCGATCCTGGCCGCCGATGTAGTCGGCTATAGCCGGCTGATGGGCGCCAACGAGGTTGGCACGCTCAACGCGTTGAATCATCGCCGCACCGAAGTCATCGAACCGCGCATTGCCGGCAGCAACGGCCGGGTGGTCAAGTTGACCGGCGACGGCATTCTCGCCGAATTCCCCAGCGTCGTCGATGCGGTCGAATGCGCCCTGGCGGTCCAGCGCGAAATGAAGAGCCGCAATGTCGAAATCCCCGAGGATCGACGGATCGAGTTGCGAATCGGCATCCACCTCGGCGACGTCATCGTCTAGGATGGCGATCTGTTCGGCGACGGGGTCAACGTCGCCGCCCGGATCGAAAGTGTCGGGCGCCCGGGTGGAGTCGCGGTGTCGGCGGCGGTCAAGGACAATGTCGGCAACCGGCTCGACGTCGCCTTTGAGGACATGGGCGAGCATCAGCTCAAGAACATCGCCCAGCCCATTCAGGTGTTCAACGTCGGTGCGCCTCAGGCAGTAGCCGTCAAGGGCGCCGCGGCGCCCGAAGTGGCCGAAGAGGAAGCCAAGCCGTCGATCGCCGTGCTGCCATTCAACAACATGAGCGGCGATCCCGAACAGGAATATTTTTCCGACGGGATCACCGAAGACATTATCACCGATTTGTCGAAGATTTCGGGGCTGTTCGTGGTCGGCCGCAACACCAGCTTCACCTACAAGGGCAAATCGGTCCAGCTGCAGCAGGTAGCAAGCGAACTTGGCGTCAAGTTCCTGCTGGAAGGCAGCGTGCGCAAGGCTGGCGAGCGGATTCGCGTGACCGGACAGCTGATCGACGGGCCGACCGGCGGGCACGTCTGGGCCGACCGCTACGACCGCGACCTGACCGACATTTTCTCCATCCAGGATGAGATTACCAAGACCATCGTCGATCAGCTTAAGATTCGACTGCTGCCCGACGAAAAGAAGGCGATTACACAGGCCCCGACCGGGAATGTCGAGGCCTACACCAACTTCCTTCGCGGGCGGGAATATTACCATTATCAGACCAAGCGGTTCGTCCTTCTCGCGCGGCAGATGTTCACCAAGGCGACGGAGCTCGACCCCGGTTTCGCCCGTGCTTACGCGGGCATCGCCAGTTGCGACGCCAGGTTGATCGGGACCTTCGGCGAGATCATTCCCGCGGAGGAGATTCTCGCGGTCACGGAAAAGGCATTGTCGCTCGATCCGAAGCTTGGCGAGGCGCATGCCGCCCACGGCGAAGCCCTGGCGGCACTCGGCCGCGCCGCAGAGGCGAAGCTCGCGTTCGAGCGTGCGCTGCAGCTTGATCCAAACAGCTTCGAAGCCAATTATTCCTACGGTCGTTTTTGCTTCCGAACTGCCGAGCAGGAGCGGGCGGCGATGCTGTTCCGCCGCGCGCTCGAGCTTCAATCGGATGAGCCGCAGGCGCCCTTGATGCTCTCGCTTACCCTCCAGGCGCTGGGGCAACGGGACGAGGCAATGGAATATGCCCGACTCGGTCTCAAACGTGCCGAAGAGGCCTTGCGCCAACATCCCGAAAGCTCACGGCCCGCGCAGCTCGGTGCGGCCGTTTTGGCCACGCTTGGCGACACCGCGAGGGCCAAGGAGTGGATGAATCGCGCCCTCGAAGTCGATCCCGACGACCGGCTCGCGCTTTACAATGCGGCCTGCACCTGGTCGCAGATCGGCGAACCCGATCGCGCGATGGATTATCTCGAACGATGGGCCAAGGTAGCGGCGCCCGAAACACGCGAGTGGATAAAACACGACCCGGACATCCACCCGCTGCGCAGCGAGGCCCGCTACAAGAAACTGATTGCAGTGATTGATCGCGAGACTCGGCAGGCGCCGGTGGTAGCCTCGTCGGGGATGGTGTCATGATGAGCGGAGGGCACTGATGGAGCGCCGCCTCTCAGCCATCATGGCCGCCGACGTGGTCGGCTACAGCCGGCTGATGGGGACCAACGAGGTCGGCACATTGACCAGCCTCAAGGCCCACCGGGCGGAGATGATCGACCCGGCCATCGCCGAGCATATGGGGCGGATCGTCAAACTGACCGGCGACGGCATGCTGGTCGAATTCCCCAGCGTGGTCAGCGCGGTATCCTGCGCGACCGACGTCCAGCGCGAGATGCGCCATCGCAATGCCGAGGTTCCCGAAGAC
>JBDSMA010000049.1:0-3238 GCA_039916085.1 Sphingomicrobium sp. | reverse complement strand
CCGGTGATGGCGTCCTTGAGCCAGAGTTTCTCTTTCTTGAGCCGGTGGAGCAGGTCTTCGTCGGGGTGGGGCCGGTGCTCTTCGCTTTCGATCTGAGCTTGGAGCGCGGCGTGCTTTGATGCGAGGGCCTCGACTTGTCCTTTGTCCATCGGTCAATTTCCTTTCGTGGCTGACGACTGACCCCCCGAATAAATCATGATTCCGCGCAAATGTAACCAGCCAATCGTTCGGCCCGTCACGCCGGGGCCGCGCCTCGCCGATGATCGCCGCGCGGGTGACGGCGGGCCGGGCATGGCGTAAGGCGGAACGATGAACGACGACGACGCCCCGTCCGTCCGCCTCGAACAGCTTCGCGCCGAGCACCGCGCGCTCGATACGGAGATTGAAGCGCTATGCTTGGCCGGTACCGCCGATCCGATGGACCTGGCGCGCCTCAAAAAGCGCAAGCTGCGGCTTAGGGATGAGATCGAAATACTGTCCGATCGAATGATCCCCGACATCCTCGCCTGACGGGTGCGGACCTGGCCCGCCGATGCCCAGCAATCCGATGCGGCGCCCCGCGGCCAACTAGCCTCCGATGGCTGGCAGGTTGCTGTTGAAGATGTCCGCGGCGGCTTTCCACTCGCGGCCGATCTTCCGCCAGACGACGACGTACTTGCCGGTGTCGGTCTTCGAAGTGCCGTTGGGCGCAAACGTTAGACTATACGTCCCACGATCGAGCGCCATGTCACCCGACGATGACACAATGATCTGCTCAGGAGCGAAGGTTAGACCGAAGTCGGGCGTCCGCATCATCGATGCCCAAGTCTGCTGGATCGCCGCGCGTCCTTTGCTGATCGGCGCGTTAGGTGGCATCACCGCGCCGTCCTCGGCGTAGAGTTCGGCAATGCCAGTGGCATCCTTGGCTTTCACAAGCTGAAGCCAGTGAGCGACTTGTTCGCGGATCGCCTGCTCATCCGCCCCAGTGTCGACAGCAGCAGTGCTATTCACTTCAGCGGCGTCGTTTGCAGGCTTCTCTCCTGCCTGGCACGCGGACAGCAGCAGCGCCGCGCTAGAAAGTAGCAATAAAGATTTCGTCATTGGCCCCTCCTCTTGCTGTCCTTTCCCCGTAGCACCGGTAACGTGCCCGGCGCCAGCACGCCAGAATCAGGG
The DNA here is from genome assembly GCA_039916085.1 of Sphingomicrobium sp. Classification (GTDB taxonomy): domain Bacteria; phylum Pseudomonadota; class Alphaproteobacteria; order Sphingomonadales; family Sphingomonadaceae; genus Sphingomicrobium. The sequence goes on along the minus strand of JBDSMA010000049.1, from coordinate 2,086 downwards.
GCGAAAACGCGCAGTTTCACCGCTAAGTCGCGCCACAAGCGACCGTCCCTCGATGGCACAGGCGCCTCGTTCAGCGCCCGCCACGTCCAAACAAGCGTTTCTAATGACCTGATGACGTGGCACATTCACTCCGGCATGGACGAATCGATCCCCTTTGGCGGCCTTGAGGCGCGCATCACGCCGCGGCTGATCGATGCGCTTTACACGGAGGCGATGCTGCTGGCCGACGAAGCGCGGGCCTATTTCGACGAGGCCGGGCGCGATGAGCGCCAGACCCTGGAGCCGTTCGCGCGGGTCGGCTTCGCCTGCGAATCCCTGAAGGTGACGACGCGCATCATGCACATCGTTGCCTGGCTGCTGACTCAGCGCGCGGTCGAGACCGGCGAGATCAAGGCCGCCGACGGCCGCCGGCCCGAGCGCCGCCTCGGTCACGCCAGCGACAGCGATCCTTTGGTGGTCGAGCAACTTCCGCACGCGGCGCGGCGGCTGGTAATGGCCAGCAGCGATCTGTACGCCCGCATCCACCGGCTGGACGAGGGCCAGCTGAACGACGAGCCCGCCGCCAGCCCGGCCCGCGCGCTGATGGGCCGATTGGAACGCGACCTCATCTGGAACCGCGGCGCCTGAACCGATAGGGTCGCTGCTTATGCGACCCTTTACCTTCTCCTACGGCCCGCGAGTCCTCGCCACCGACGACGGCGCCGGCGCGCTCGACGCGCTGCTTCCCGGCGGGCCTCTGCTGTTCGTCACCGATGCCGAGATCGTCCGCCTCGGCCTCGCCGCTCCGTGGCTCGACCGGCTCGCCCAGACGCGCGAGGTCATGCTGTTCGACGCGGTCGAGGCCGACCCGTCGAAAGCCACCCTGCTCGCGGCGGTCGAGTCCGGACGCGCGGCCGGGGCCGCGTCGGTCGTCGGATTCGGCGGCGGCAGCCCGATGGATGTCGCCAAGCTCGCCGCTTACCTGCTCGGTTCGGGTGACGAACTCGATGCGATCTGGGGAGTCGAGGTCGCGAAGGGGACGAAACTGCCGCTGGTGCTGGTCCCGACCACCGCCGGCACCGGATCGGAAGCGACGCCGATTGCGGTCATCACCGTCGACGGCGGCACCAAGCTCGCGGTCAACGCCCGTGCGCTGGTCGCCGACGTCGCCATCCTCGATCCGACGTTGACCGTCGGCCTCCCGCGCCATGTCACCGCCGCGACCGGGATCGACGCCATCGTCCACGCGATCGAGGCGTTCACATCGGCCCGGCTCAAGAACCCGCTGTCCGACGCGCTGGCCAAGGAGGCGCTCCGGTTGTTGACGACCAACCTGATCCGCGCCTGCGAATATCCCGCCGACCTCGATGCGCGATCGGCGATGCTGCTCGGCGCGCACCTTGCCGGGGTCGCTTTCTCCAACGCCCCGGTCGCCGGGGTCCATGCGCTGGCCTATCCGCTCGGCGGGCTGTTTCATCTGCCGCACGGCCTTTCGAACGCGCTGATGCTGCGGGTGGTGCTCGAGCATAATGCCGAAGCGGCGCGCGAATTATACGCCGAACTCGCGCCGATCGTCGCGCCTGGCTGCGACGGGCAGGGCAGCCAGGCCCAGGTCCGCGCCCTGATCGACGGGCTCGACGCGCTCGCCGTCCGCAGCGGGCTCGAGCTGCGCCTGTCTGCGCACGGTATCGCCGCGGCGGACCTCGACCGGCTGGCCGACGAGGCGATGAAGCAGACGCGATTGCTGGTGAACAACCCCTGCCCGATCGGGCGGGACGACGCTCGCCGGCTGTATCAGGCCGCGCTGTGACCCGCCCTGCGCCGCTCGGCCGCGAGGCGTATAGGTGGTGGCACAAGGTGACGCTGCGGTGGGGCGACAATGACGCTTATGGCCATGTCAACAATGCCATCTTCTACCAGTGGTTCGACAGCGCGGTGAACCAGTGGCTGATCGAGGCGGCGCTGCTCGATATCGCGCACGGCGACCCGATTGCCCTGGTAGTCGAAACCGGCTGCCGCTATTTCTCCGCGCTCGATTATCCCGGCGAGGTCGAGGTCGGCATCCGCGTTGCGCAGCTGGGCCGCTCCAGCGTCACCTACCAGCTGG
>JBDSMA010000048.1:0-2035 GCA_039916085.1 Sphingomicrobium sp. | reverse complement strand
CGCGCGGCGCATCGCCCACCTCACGCAAGGCCAGCCGTGGCCCGATGCGGCGCCGCCGGGGATCGCCTTGTTCACCGCCCCGCCGCGCGCGACGCTGGCCCCGGCGCTGGCGCGGTTCGGGCTCGACGACATCGAGACGCTATGAGCGCGGCCGTGCGACGGCCAAGAATTCTTTACCGGCCGCTGGTGGCATTGGCGCTGCTGTGCGGGCTGCTGGCGATCCTGTTCCGTACCCAGCTCCTCGACGGTTTCCGTACCGGCTTCGGCGACCGCGGCGATGCGATCATTGCCGCCGCCATCCTCGAGCATTGGCACAACGTCTTCGCCGGGTTCGAACCGTGGAACCGGACCCTCTATTTCTTCCCCAACCCGGACACACTCGGCTACAATGACGGCTACCTGCTGTCGGGATTGGTCTACAGCGCGGCGCGGGTGGTGTTCGACCCGTTCCTCTCCCAATTGCTGGTGATCGCCGCCTTTCGAATCACCTCGTTCGTCGCTTGCCTGGTGCTGCTGCGCCGGTGCGTCGGGACGAGCTTCGCGGTGGCATTGATCGGCGCCGCCTGCTTCACGCTCGCCAATGCACTCACGCTGCAGATGGTCCATGAACAGCTCCAGGCGATCGCCTTGCTCCCCCTGCTCACGATCCTGTTGTGGCGCGGCATCGAGCGGGCGATCGCGGGCCGCCACGGGCTGGCGCGCTGGTGGCTCGGCGGGTTCGCGCTGCTGCTCGCCTCGCTATTCCTCACCGCCTTCTACCCGGCCTATTTATACGTGCTGTTCCTCGGCATTTTCGGCCTTGCGTGGGCATGGGCGAAGCGGCGCGATGTGCTGGCGCGATGGCGCGACTTTGACCGTCGGTGGGCCGCGACGGTCGCGGTCCCCGCTTTGCTGTTCGGCGTCGCCATTATCCCCTTCCTGATGACCTATTTGCCCAAGGTTGCGGAAACCGGGCAACATAGGTTCAAGGCCGCGAAACGCTTTCTGGCGCAACCGATCGACTGGCTGATGGTCGGCGATCACAATCTGTTGTGGGGATGGACCCAGCATCCCCTGTTGACCGCCTGGTGGATGCTGTGGCCCGACGGCAGACTGAGCCGTGCAGCCGATTTCAACGAGACTCGCATCGGCCTCCCGTTCCTGTTTCTCGGCCTCGTCATCGCGGCCCTGTGGCAGGTCAGGCGACGCCCCGTGGAGGGGGGCGCGCCGTGGCTTCGCCCGCTCGCGGTGGCGCTGCTGGTCAGCTCCATTCTGATGCTCGCTCTGGGCCCGCTGTCGCCGTGGCGCGCGGTGCGCTGGCTCGTTCCCGGTGCCAGCGGCGCGCGGGTGGTCGCCCGCTACCAGCTCGTGTTGCTGCTGCCGATGACGATCATCGTCGCGCGCAGCTTCGGCCCATCGTTCGAGCGCCTAGCCAGCCGACGCCCGGTAATCGCTGCAATGGTCGCCGCTTTGCTGATCGCCGAGCAGGTCAATCTGGCCCCGGTCGCCGCGCATGACCTGACGGCGACCAGGGCTGCGTTCGAGGCGCTGCCGGCACCGCCGCGCGGCTGCCGTTCATTCTATACCGTCTCGACCCGGCCGGGCGAAGCGATGTTCAAGGACCCGGCCACCAATGCCAAACTGCCGCACAATGTTGATGCCATGCTCTTGTCCGAGCTGTGGCACGTGCCAACACTGAGCGGGACGTCGACGTTCGACCCGCCAGGCTGGAACTTGGCGGCACCGCTTGCGCCCGATTACGACGGGCGCGTGGCCGGCTATGCCCTGAGCCGGGGGGTCACCAATAGCTGCCGCCTCGACGCGCGCCGCACGCTGCCATGGAACTTCGTGCGATTTGTCAATCGAGTGTAGAAATCCCTGTCGGGCGGCTGTAAAGGCCCACTCGAGCGAAGGGACCTGGGCAAGCTGTGGATTACGACCGGATATTCAAAGCGGCGATCGACAGGCTGCACGACGAAGGCCGCTACCGCGTCTTCATCGACATTTTGCGCACCAAGGGCTCCTACCCCAACGCGCGCTGCTTCCACGGCCATAA
>JBDSMA010000047.1:0-12519 GCA_039916085.1 Sphingomicrobium sp. | reverse complement strand
GCCGCCGGCCGCCGCGGCCTCAGCATCCAGCGCTACAAGGGGCTGGGCGAAATGAACGCCGAGCAATTGTGGGAAACCACGCTCGATCCGTCCAACCGCACTTTGCTCAGGGTCGAGGTCGCGCAGGCCGACGTCGCCGACGAAATCTTTACCCGGCTGATGGGCGACGTCGTCGAACCCCGCCGCGAGTTCATCCAGGAAAATGCGCTGAGCGTGGCGAACCTGGACGTTTAAGGAACATGCGGGGTTGGCAGCGGTTGGCGGGTCAATGACTTCCCCCACCATTACCGTCGCGTCGTACAATATGCGCAAGGCCATCGGCATCGATCGCAAGCGCAACCCCGACCGGATCCTCCATGTGCTTCAGGAAATCGGTGCCGATGTGGTTGCGCTGCAGGAGGCGGACAAGCGCTTCGGAACGCGCGCCTCTGCGGTGCCGCACGCGCTGATCGACGGTCACGGCCTGTACAAGCCGGTCGAGTTCGGAGTCAGCCATTCGCGCCTTGCCCAGGCCCTGCCGTTCGGCGAGGCACTCGAAACCCGGCTCGGCCTCGCAACCCGCAATCTCGGCTGGCACGGCAATGCCATCCTCGTAAAACATCATGTCGAGATCACCGGGGTCGAGGCGCTCGATCTGCCGACGCTCGAGCCGCGCGGGGCGGTCATTGCCGAATTGAACATCGGCGGGCACGCGCTGCGCATCGTCGGCATGCACCTCGACCTGTCGGGATTGTGGCGGCGGCGCCAGATCCGTTCGATCCTCGAGCATATCCGGCTGCGCCACCGGCCGATGCCGACGGTGCTGATGGGCGATACCAATGAGTGGCGTGCCGCGCCCGCCAGCTTCAGGGATCTCAACAGTCATTACCGCTTCGCCTCGACCGGGCCCAGCTTTCACAGTCGCAAACCGGTCGCGACGCTCGACCGGATCATCGTCGACAAGAGGCTGCACATCGACGCCGCCGGGGTTCACTCCAGCCCCGAGGCGCGCCGGGCGAGCGACCATCTGCCGATCTGGGCCCGGCTGGTGCTCTGATATCGCAACAAAAGGCTGGCAATGTAGGATTTGATTTGGTCAGGCTCGTCAGCTCCTGGCGAATGGCAAATCTGACCGGGCGAGGCGGCGGTCGAATGCCTTCACGACCGCGAACATTGTGAACATTCGCCGGATCAGCCGGCCACCATCTTGCGCTGCCGGCGCCGCTGGATCGACGAGCCGATGCCCATCGCCTCGCGATATTTGGCGACTGTCCGCCGCGCCAGGTCGAAGCCTTGCTTTTTCAGCAGATCGACCAGCACGTCGTCGCTTAGGATATCGGTCTCGGCCCCAATGAGTTTGCCGATCGCGGCCTTCACCGCTTCGGCTGCCGCACCCTCTCCGCTGTCCGAGCCAACCCCGGATCCGAAGAAGAAGCGCAGCTCATAAAGGCCGCGGTCGCATTCCAGATACTTGTTGGCGGCGACCCGGCTGACAGTCGATTCGTGCATCTCGATTGCCTCGGCGACCTTGGCCATGGTCAGCGGCCTGAGTGACGCGACCCCGCCCTCGAAAAAGGCCTGCTGCTGCTGGACTATTTCGGTCGCGACCTTGACGATCGTCCGGGCGCGCTGGTCGAGCGCCTTGACCAGCCAGTTGGCGCTGGCCAGGCAATCCGACAGCCACGCCTTGGATGCCTTGTCGTGCGGCCCGGTCTTGAGCTCGGCATGGTAGCGGCGGTTGACCAGAACGCGCGGCAGCGCGGCGCTGTTGAGTTCGACGCTCCACCCGCCTCGCGTGCGGCGGACGAACAGATCGGCGACGATCGCCTCGGGTTCCTTGGTGACGAAACGGCAGCCGGGCTTGGGGTCGTACGACTTCAGTTCGCGGACCATGTCGGCAAGGTCCTCGTCATCGACCCCGCAGATCCGTCGCAAATCCTTCATCCGGCCCTTGGCGAGCAGGTCGAGGTTGGCGATCAGCCGGGCCATCGCCGGATCATGGCGGTCGGCCGCTTTGGCCTGCAGCGCAATGCATTCCTCGAGGGTGCGTGCCCCGACGCCGGGCGGGTCGAGCGCTTGGACCAGCGCCAGCGCCTGCTCGGCCTCGGCCGGTGTCGCGCCGATCTCCCCGGCGATGAGCGACAAAGCGGTGTCGAGGTAGCCGGTCACCTCGAGCTCGCGGACGATCGCCTCGGCCATCCGCCCGACCGTCCCGCCGGCGCCGTGGAGTTGGGCCATGAGATGCTCGGCGAGCCCGTCCTCGCTGGCGCTCAGCCGGTCAAAGTCGAACCCCTCGTCGTTTGGCGGGCCGATGTCGGAAGCACTGTCGTTGTCGAGCGCCGCTTCTCGCCAGTCGACATCGATCGGGCTGTCGTCGATCCCGCTTAGGCGCCCGATCAGCTCGTCGGCGCCGGCCGGGTCGGCCGCCTCGTCGCCGGTCTCGCGATCCTGGCGGATGACCAGCCCATCCTCGGCTGCGCCTTCGCCGGCACGCGCCTCGAGCAACGGATTGTTGGCAAGCTCCTCGGCGATCACCGCCTCAATCTCAACGTTGGTCAGCGCCAGCAGCTTGATTGCCGCCTGCAGCTGCTGGGTCATAACCAGCGACTGGCTTTGGCGGATATCGAGGCGTGGGCCGAGCCCCATGATTATTGCCTCACGCGCGCTACAGCGCGAAGCTTTCGCCGAGATATAAGCGGCGAACCTGTTCGTCGGCGACCAGTGCTTGCGGCGTGCCCTCGAACAGCACTTGCCCGTCGTAGATGATGCAGGCGCGGTCGACGATGTCGAGCGTTTCGCGGACATTATGGTCGGTGATGAGCACGCCGATGTCGCGCCGCTTGAGGTCGCGCACCAGGTCGCGGATGTCGCTGATCGAAATCGGGTCGATGCCGGCGAACGGCTCGTCGAGCAGCATGATCGACGGTTCCGCCGCCAGCGACCGGGCAATTTCGCAGCGTCGCCGCTCGCCACCCGACAGGGCCATCGCCGGTGATTTGCGCAGCCGGGCCAACCCGAACTCGCCGAGGAGTTGCTCGAGCCTGGCGGCGCGGGCATCGCGGTCCGGCTCGGTCACCTCGAGTACCGAGATGATGTTCTGCTCGACCGTAAGGCCCCGGAAAATGGAGGTTTCCTGCGGCAGATAGCCAAGCCCCAGAATCGCCCGGCGATACATCGGCAAATGGGTGATGTCCTCGCCGTCGAGAAAGATGCGCCCCGCATCGGGCCGGACCAACCCCATCACCGAATAGAATGTGGTGGTCTTACCGGCGCCGTTGGGGCCGAGCAGACCGACGACTTCGCCGCGCGACACGCTCAGTGACACGTCGCGGAGCACAGCGCGCTTGTCGTAGGTTTTGGCAATCGAGCGCACCTCGAGCCCGCGGAACCGCTCTGCCGTGGCGGCGGCAGCCGCGCTTCGCTCAAACGCCTGGAGCTCGTTCATTGCGCCCGCCCCCAGACTGCTCAGCTGCCGCGCTGCGGGACGGTGAAGCGGCCAGTCACCCGCCCGCCGGATTCGCCAACGCCGGGGGCGCCGCCGTCGATCACCGCGCGGCCACTGGTAAGGTCGATTACCAGCCGCGAACCCATGACATGGTCCTGGCCGCGGTCGAGGCGCACTCCGCCGATCAGGGTGATCAGCTTGCGGTCGAGGTCGTAGATACCGAAATCGCCGCGCGCGGTTTCCGACGGGCTGCGTACCGTCACGCCGCCGGCGGCGTCGAGCCGTCTGATCTGGATTCCGCCGCCCGACGAATAAGCCACCGTTAGCCGCGCCGCGTCCAGGGCGAGTTCACCCTGCGTGACATGGACATTGCCGCTAAACACCGCGCGGTCGGCCCGGTCCTGAACTTCGATTCGGTCGGCGGCGACATCGACCGGCTGATTCGAATCATGGCCTTTCAAAGCCGACACTGGCGGCGCGGCCAACGCCGTGGCGGCCCATGCGCCGGCGGCAAGTGCGGCGGCTAGCGGCACGGCGAGCGCTTTCCTGGTCATCATTTTCATCTGATCGCCCCCTGAATAATTTTCAAGCGCGCGCCGCCGGTCAGCGCGATTTGCCGCGCCCCGAGGTCGGCGGTCAAATGGCCGGCGCTGAACCGGCCGAGCCGCATGGCGCCCTCCGCCCGTCCGGCACTCGCCAGCGTGCGCGCGGTAAGGTCTACCGCGACATCACTCGTTTCCAGCCGGTAACCGTCCGGCCCCGACACCCGGACTGGCCCATCGACCTGCACCGTATGCGCATCGAGGTCGTAGCGGCCGTGGTCGGCGACGATCGACAGCGGTCCGTTGGCTAGGTCGAGCCGGGCCGCCATGCCTTCGATTACTACCACCGGCAGCTCACTGCTTTGCTGGATGGCGCGGTTGGCGGTGATCGCGAATGGGCGGCCCTGATTGTCCTCCCCGGAGTAGCGCGCGACTTCGACCCGCATTCGCTCCTGTGCTTCGGCGACCTTGTTCTTGTCGAGGATGAAGCTGACGTCGCCCTTTTTGCCGAACGGGGCAATGGCGAGCAGCAGGATGACCCCGGCAACCAGCGCCGGCAGGACGAGTTTGGCCAGGCGGACGGCTTTGTCGTGGCGGCTGCCAGGCTCGGCCCACTCCTGCTTGATGGCACGTTCGCGGCTGGCGGCGTCGGACATGACTAGCTGTGGGCGAACAGATCGACCTCGGCCCATCCGGCAAGATCGAGCAAGGCGCGGGCGGGGAGGAAGTCGAAGCAGGCGTCGGCGAGCTCCATGCGATTCTCGCGCACCAGCCGCTCGTCGAGCTTGGCCTTGAGCGCGTGGAGGTGACGCACGTCGCTGGCGGCATATTCGCGCTGCGCATCGCTGATGTCCGGCGCGCCCCAATCGCTCGTCTGCTGCTGCTTTGACAGGTCCTGGCCGAGCATTTCCTTGACCAGTTCCTTAAGGCCGTGGCGGTCGGTGTAGGTCCGCACAAGCCGTGAGGCGGTGCGGGTGCAGTAGAGCGGGGCGGCGATGATCCCGAGATAGGCGCGCAGGATAGCGACATCGAATCGGGCGAAATGGTAAAGCTTGAGGCGCTCCGGGTCAGCCAGCACGGCCTTCAAATTGGGCGCCGCATAGTCGCTGTCAGGGCCGAAGCGGACGAGGTGCTCGTCGCCCGTCCCGTCGCCCAGCTGGACCAGGCACAGCCGGTCGCGGCCCGGCATCAGCCCCATCGCCTCGGTGTCGACGGCGATTGCCGCCCCGGCCGCGAACAGCTCGGCCGAGGGCAGGTCTTCTTCGTGGAAATGGATCGCCATAATCTGTTCGCTCATGCTTGCCGGGTCGTCGGTTAACCGCCGCTGACGGTTCCTCTGGCTTCTTCTCTAGTCGCTAATGGGGGCAAGCCGCCAGCCCGGTCATGACAATCGCCCGGAGTCTCTAGGAGTGCCGCCAATTTTCCTGTAAGGCCTGTTGCCGTGCGCGCGGCAGGATTCGCGCGATACGGCCGGTTGCGCCTTGGCCCAGCGCGTTGGTTTTTCAAGTTTAGGGCATGAGAGAGTTTGGACGGGCATGGGTTTCGATCGAGGGCGTAAGGGCGAGCGCGGTGGGCGCGGCCGGGATAAACGAGACGGGTTTGGCGAAGATAGTCCCAGTGGCGATCGCGGCGGTTTTAGTGATCGGCCGGCGTTCGGGGGCGGCTATGCCGCTCCATCGGGCGGTGGCGGCGGGTATCGCGGCGGCGGCGGCGGCTACGGTGGCGGTGGCGGCGGAGGCGGTGGTTTCCGCGGCGGCGGCGCTGGTGGCGGTGGCGGTGGCGGCGGCTTCCGCGGCGGCGGTGCTGGTGGCGGCGCGGGCAGCATGCCCCCGCAAGTCGTTGGCGAAGGCAAGGGCATCGTCAAATTCTTCAATCCCCAGAAAGGCTTCGGCTTCATCGTCCGCGATGATGGAGGTGAAGATGTGTTCGTGCACATTTCGGCGGTCGAACAGGCTGGCCTGACCGACCTGGCAGACGGGCAGCCGCTCGACTTCACGTTGGTCGATCGCGGCGGGCGCATCTCGGCGACCAACCTCAAGATCGAGGGTGAGCCGATGGAAATCGTCCGCACTGCTCCCCCGGCAGCGCGAGAGGGCGGCTTTGGCGCTGGCGCCGGTGCGGGCGACCGCGCTGGCCCGCAGCGTCAACTGACCGGTGAAAAGGCCCAGGGCACGGTCAAGTTCTTCAACGCCATGAAGGGCTTCGGCTTCATCAGCCGCGACGATGGCCAGCCCGATGCGTTCGTCCACATCAGTGCGGTCGAGCGCGCCGGCCTGCCGACCATCAACGAAGGCGACCGGTACGAATTCGACATCGAGGTCGATCGCCGCGGTAAATATGCAGCGGTAAACCTCGCGCCGCTCCAGGGCTAAGCGACAACGCTGACGAAATTGGCCTGCCCGGAGCAGGGACCCCATCAAAGTATTACTTTGATGGGACCGCAATCCGGGCGGGCTTTTTCGCGGGCGTCGATTGGGGCAAAAGGGGAAGATGCACCTGGAATTGGCCACGCCCGACGATCTACCCGCGCTCCATGCGTTGATCGAAAGCGCCTACCGCGGCGATACTGCGCGCGCCGGCTGGAGCCACGAGGCCGATTTGCTCGACGGCCAGCGCACCGACCTGCACGAACTAGGCGCTATGATCGCCGATCCCGCTCGGCGCCTGCTCCTGTTGCGCGACGGCGAATCGCTGCGGGCCTGCGTGGCGTTGACCGACCAGGGTGACGGGCTTGCCTATCTTGGCTTGTTGACGGTCGAGCCTGGGCGCCAGGGATTGGGCCTTGGCAAGATGATGCTGGCCGCTGCGGAGGACCACGCCGTGCGTGAGCTCGGCGCGCTGCGGATCGAAATGACTGTTATCGTCCAGCGAGACGAGCTGATCGCCTGGTATCAGCGGCGCGGCTACGCACTGACCGGCGAACGGCGGCCGTTCCCGCTAACCGACGCACGCTTCGGCAAACCGCGGCGCGACGACCTGGAATTCGTCGTGATCGAAAAATCGCTTTAGGTTGCCATCGCCTGCAAGGTCGCGATGCGATCCGCTTCGTGGGCCGGCTTGTCGGTGCGAATGCGGCTGATCCGCGGAAAGCGCATCGCCAAGCCTGACTTGTGACGGGTCGACTTGTGGATCGAATCGAACGCGACTTCGAGGACCAGACTCTTTTCCACCTCTCGCACCGGCCCGAAGCGGTTGAGCGTATTGGCCCGGACGAACCGGTCGATCATTTTCAATTCATCGTCGGTGAAGCCGAAGTAAGCTTTCCCGACCGGCAGCAGCTCCGCCCCAGTGGCCGGATCGCCGTTCCAGCAGCCGAACGTAAAATCACTATAGAAGCTGGATCGTTTGCCGGACCCGCGCTGGGCATACATCATCACGCAGTCGGCGATCAGCGGGTCGCGTTTCCATTTGTACCAAAGGCCGGCCTTGCGCCCCCCGACATAGGGCGAATCGCGGCGCTTGAGCATCAAACCCTCAACGCCCTCGTCGCGCAGCGCGGCACGCATTGCCTCGAGCGCTTCGAAGTTGTCGGCCTCGATCTGCCGCGACAGGTCGAACCGAGCGGGATCGAGGCGCGCGACAATTGTTTCGAGGCGGGCGCGGCGGTCCGCCCAGGGCAGGGGCCGCAAATCCTGCTCGCCGTCGAACAAAATGTCATAGAGGCGCACGAATGCGGGAAACTGGCTCCGAATCTTGGTGCTGACGGTCTTGCGCCCGAGCCGCTGCTGCAGCGCGTTGAAACTGGCTGCCGCGCCGCCATGCACGTCGGCGCCTTGCGCTTCGCCGCGTACTAGCAACTCGCCATCAAGTACGGCGTTAGTCGAGAACGCCTCGGAAATTTCCGGAAAACTGCCGGAAATATCGTCGCCGGTGCGCGAATAAAGCCGCGTGTCGCCGCCGGCATGGACCAACTGGATGCGAATCCCGTCCCATTTCCATTCGGCGGCATAGTCGGCCAGGCTCACCTGGGCCTTGTCCAGTGGATGGGCGAGCATGAACGGGCGAAACACCGGAATGTCCTTCGTCTTCGGCTGGTCCGCGCGGCCCTCGCCCCAGTCGAATAATTCGGCATAGGGCGGTCGCAGCCCGTGCCACACTTCCTCGACCTGCTCGACGTCGAGGCCGAATGCGTCGGCCAGCGCCTGTTTCGCGAGCCGCGCCGAAATGCCGACGCGAAGGGCGCCGGTGGCCAATTTGAGCAGCGCGAAGCGGCCCGAGGCGTCGAGGTGGTCGAGCATCGCGGCAAGTTCACGCGGGGCATCGGCCCGGCTCGTCAGCTTCAGCCGATCGACCGCCGCGGCGATACCGATCGACCCGTCATCGATCTGGGGAGGTTCGCCTTCGGGCGCTGGCCACAGCAGGGATACCGTCTCGGCCATGTCGCCGACATAGTCCCGGCTCATCCGCAGCAGCACCGGGTCGATCCGCTCCTCGGCCAGCGCGCGGACCTGCGCCGGTTTGACCGCGGCAATGTCAAGCGTCCCGGTCATCGCGGCTAGTGCGATGCCGCGATCGGGATCCGGAGTTTGCTTGAGATAGTCGCCGATAAGCCGAAGCTTGGTGTTTCGCGACCGGGTATAGACAAGGTCGTCGAGCAGCTGGCTGAAGGCGCGCATGCCGCCTCAATGCATGAGGCGGGCAACAGGTTCGATCAGTGGAGACGCACGGCCAAAGCGGCGAGGATCGATTCGCGGTCGTGGGCCGGGTCGTTGCTGGTTAGCGCCTCGCCCATATGCTCGAGGCAGGCGCGGGTCGCGTTGGCATAGCCGGGCATCATCGCATGGTGAGCACCATAGTCGGCGAGGCCTTCGAGCGCGGCGAGGCCATGCTCGGCGGCCATCGCGCGGATCGCGTCCATCTTCTGCGATATGGCGTGCGGAGCGAGGCGCGGCATGCGCTGCTCGATCTCGGCGATCCGTTCGCCGATCCGGTCGCGGACGATGTTGAGCGAATCGCGCATGGCCATGGTGATTCTCCGTTGACTGGCCAAGCGTCGCTCAAAAGGGTTAACGATGAGTCAAACCCCGGCCAAATGCCCCGCAGCCTTGACAATTTTGGCATGGGCGGTCATTGGCCAGCGCGTCGGGCGGCGTGATGCGCCGCCTTCATAATTTCAGCTTCTCAGGATTTGTCCGATGGCCAAGCCGGCAACCGTCAAGATCAAGCTCGTCAGCAGCGCCGACACCGGCTTCTATTATGTGACGAAGAAGAATCCGCGCAACACGACCGAGAAGATGTCGTTCCGCAAATACGACCCGGTCGTGCGCAAGCATGTCGATTTCAAGGAAGCCAAGATCAAGTAAGCCGCCGGGGGTTCGTCCCCTCGCGCTTATTTGCCTGGTTCGATCGTGGCGGTTCCCACTTCGGGGCCGCCCGATTCGTTTTGGTCATCCTCGCTTTGTCGGCGCGCGCTCTCAGCCAGCAGCTCCTCCACCGTACCAGCAAACCGCGCGACCGAAATCGGCTTCGAGACATAAGCCTGGGCCCCGGCAGCTCGAATTCGTTCGTCGTCGCCGGGCGCGGCATAAGCAGTGACCGCCATGATCGGCACATTCTTCAAATCGGCATCGGCGCGCAGCTGCTGCATCAGCTCCATGCCCGAAACATGAGGCAGCTGGATGTCGGTGATCACCAGGTCGGGCTGGAACGCGCGCGCCGCCTCAAGCGCCTCGCGGCTGTCGGTCACCGCCTGCGGCTCATGGCCGTGCGCGGCCAGCAGGTCGCAGAACAGCTTGATGTTGAGCGCGTTGTCCTCGACAACCAAAATCTTGGCCAAACACTTTCACCTTTATCCGATAGTTGCGACCCTAGGCGATGTTGAAACTGACGACAATTGACGCCGAGGCGCTCGCGCTCGCGGCGCTCGCCGCGACCCTGACCGAGGATCAGCGGGCGGAAAGGTTTCTCGCCCTCACCGGACTGTCCCCGGATGGACTTCGCACCCGCGCGGGGGACCGAAAATTGCTCGCCGCCACGCTCGCGTTTCTGGAGGCGCATGAGCCCGATTTGGTGGCCGTCGCGCAGTCCATTGGTGAGCTGCCGGAGCGTCTCGTCGCGGCGCGCGAAGTGCTCGAGGGATGAGCCGGCCGCTGTTGATCACCGACTGTGACGAGGTGCTGCTGCACATGGTGTCGCACTTCGACGCCTGGCTCGACGAGGCGCACGGCATCCGCTTCGCCTTCGAAACCGGCAGCTTCGGCGAGGCGATGACCGACCGCGCCACCGGCGCTCTGGTTCCGCCCGACCGGGTGTGGCCGCTGCTCGACGAATTCTTCCGCAAGGAAATGCACCGCCAGACCTTGGTGCCCGGAGCTGTCGAGGCGCTCGGGCGGATCGGCGAGGTCGCCGACATTGTAATCCTCACCAACCTTGGCGATGAGGCGCACCCGTGGCGGGTCGATCAGCTCGCCAACCACGGCATCCGCCATGAAGTGGTGTGCAATTCGGGGGGCAAGGGCGTGCCGGCGCGTGAGATCGCCGTACGGTATGGCGCGACCCGCGCCGCGTTTGTCGACGACCTTCCGGTCCATCACGCTTCGGTCGCCAGGCACGCGCCCGACATCTGGCGGCTGCACATGGTCGCCGAGCCGCGGCTAGCCCCGGCGGTGCCACCGGCGCCCGCAGCGCATGCCCGGATCGACGACTGGGCACCGGCCAGCGACTGGCTGATCGACCGATTGAAGGACCCAACATGACCAGCACGATCTTCATCACCGGCGCGACCGCAGGTATCGGCGAGGCAACGGCGCGGCGGTTCGCGGCCAGCGGTTGGCGGGTCGTCGGCACCGGCCGCCGCCGCGACCGGCTCGACCGGCTGGCGACGGAACTGGGCGAAGTGTTCCATCCGCTGGCGCTCGACATAACCCGACGGGAAGATTTTGCCGCGGCAATCGATTCGCTCCCGGCCGATTTCGCCGCCATCGACTTGCTGCTCAACAATGCCGGGCTGGCGCCGCCGATGAGCCCGCTTCAGGATGCCCCTCAGGGCCCGATCGACATGGTCATCGACACCAATGTCGACGGCCTGGTCGCTCTGACTCGGCAGCTGCTCCCCGGCCTCATCGCCCGCAAGGGAGCGGTCATCAATCTTTCGTCGGTTGCCGCCACCTATCCCTATCGCGGCGGGGCGGTCTATGCCGGGTCGAAGGCGTTCGTTCGCCAGTTCAGCCTCGGCTTGCGCTGCGACCTTGCCGGCACCGGCGTACGCGTCACCTCGATCGAACCCGGGATGGTCGAAACCGAATTCACGCTCGTCCGCACCGGCGGCGATCAGGCGGCGAGCGATGCGCTTTATGCCGCCATGGACCCGATGACCGCCCAGGATATTGCGGAAACCATCTGGTGGGTCGCGACCCTGCCGCCCCACCTCAACATCAACGCGCTGGAGCTGATGCCGGTCAGCCAGAGCTGGGGCGGGTTTGCCGTGACTCGCAAGGCTTGACCGGCGAACCGGTTCGGACCAATCGCCGCCTCATGACCATCGACACCCGCCTCGCCGAACTCGGCATCACCCTTCCCGAAGCCGCGGCTCCGGTCGCATCCTATGTCCCCGCGGTGCTTGCCAACGGCTTGCTCCATATTTCCGGGCAGATATCGTTCGCCGAGGACGGCAGTCTGATCAAGGGTCGGCTCGGCGAGGATTTGGACCTCGACGCTGGCAACGCCGCCGCGCGTCGCTGCGGGATCATGCTCCTCGCCCAGATCAAGGCCGCTTTGGGCTCGCTCGACCGGGTCGAACGGATCGTCAAGCTCGGCGTGTTCGTCAACTCGGCCGGCGACTTCACCGATCAGCCGAAGGTCGCCAACGGCGCCAGCGAGCTGATGCAGCAGGTATTCGGCGAGGCCGGACGCCACGCCCGTTCGGCGGTCGGCGTGCCGGTTTTGCCACTCGGAGTCGCGGTCGAAGTTGATGCGGTCGTTCAAGTCCGATCCTGACCCGCTCGACCCCGGACCGGCCGGCTTCGCGCATCGCGGGCTGCACGGCCTGAAGGTAACCGAAAACAGCCTCGAAGCGTTCGATAGGGCGATTGCGCTGGGCGCTGGAATCGAGTGCGATCTGAGGCTTACTGCGGACGGAGTCCCTGTAGTCTTTCACGACCGCGACGGACAGCGGCTGTGCAGCTCGCCGCTGGTCATATCGTCATCGCGTGCCGCCGACCTGGCGCACCTTCGTCTCGGCAGCAGCGACCAGCACATCCCGACCCTTGCCGAGCTGCTCGATCGCGCAGTCGGGCGGGTGCCGCTGCTGCTCGAACTCAAGGACGAGCGTAACGCCGACCGCTTCGCCGCGGCGGTGACGGCGGAACTTACAGACTATGACGGCCGGGTCGGGGTGATGAGCTTTGCCGCGGGCGTCAGCCATTGGTTCAAACGCCATGCGCCGCGCGTCCGCCGCGGACTGGTCCTGTCGGGGCGGGAGTCGCCGTTCAATCGTTGGCACAAGATGCGCCGAGCAGATCCCCACTTCCTCGCAGTAGGATTGTCCGCGCTTGGCGCGCCTTGGCTTCAGGCAGCGCGGCTGCGCATGCCAGTGTACGGCTGGACGGTGCGGTC
>JBDSMA010000046.1:0-3350 GCA_039916085.1 Sphingomicrobium sp. | reverse complement strand
CCCAGCCGAATCCTGATGGCTCCGCTGACCCGCGGGCGAGCGACCAGCGACGGCGTTCCGACCCCACTGATGGCGCAATATTATGCCCAGCGCGCCTCGGCCGGCCTGATTGTCTCGGAAGCGACCGGGATCAGCCGCGAAGGGCTCGGCTGGCCGAACGCGCCCGGGTTGTGGAATCCGCAGCAGGTCGAGCAGTGGACAGTGGTGACCGAGGCGGTGCACGCCGCCGGCGGACGGATCGTCGCCCAATTGTGGCACATGGGCCGGGTCGTCCACCCGAGCGTGAGCGGAGTCCGGCCGATCAGCGCGTCGGCCACCAGGGCGCCGGGCCATGCCCATACCTATGAAGGCAATCAGGACTATGTCGAGGCGCGACCGGCGACCGGCGACGACATCGCCCGGATCCTTAGCGACTATGCCGCCGCCGCGCGCCGCGCCATCGCCGCCGGGTTCGACGGGGTCCAGGTGCACGGTGCCAACGGCTATCTGATCGACCAATTCCTGCGCGACAGCAGCAATTTGCGCGCCGACGAATATGGCGGGTCGATCGCCAACCGCATCCGCTTCCTGGGCGAGGTGGTCGCGGCGGTCGCGGCCGAGGTCGGCATTTCCAGAACCGGGCTGCGCCTGTCGCCCAACGGCGCAGTCAACGGGGTCGCGGACAGCGACGGGCAGGCGCTGTTCACCGCCGCCGCCAAGGCGATGGAAGAACTTGGCCTACCGTGGCTCGAATTGCGCGAGCCAGGACCGCAATCGACCTTTCGCCCGACCGACGAGCCGCCCGCGAGTCCGGCGATCCGCCAGGTGTTCAGCGGCAAGCTGGTCCTTAACAGCGACTATCGCGCCGACAGCGCGGCCGCGCTGATCGAATCTGGCGCGGCCGATGCAATCAGCTTTGGCCGGCCGTTCATCGCCAACCCCGATTTGATCGACCGGCTGCGGACCGGCACGCCGCTCAGCCGGTGGGACACGTCGACCTTCTATAGCCAAGGGGCGGCCGGCTACACCGACTATCCGACGGCGACGGAACAGGCGGCCGCCTGAATCGGTTCTCCCCGGCAAGGAGACCGGTCATGGACAAATCATTGCAACGCACCTTGCTGGCCGGGGTCGCCGCGGCAGGCGCCGCGTTGATCGGCGGGGCGCTTTATGTGTGGCGCGAAAAGCAGACCGAGGAACCCGATTACCGGGCGCTTAAGAGCGACGGCGAGTTTCAGGTTCGCGACTATCCGGCGATGACCGTGGCGGAGACCGTGGTCCACGGGCCGCGCCGCCGGGCGTTGGGCGACGGTTTCCGTCTGCTCGCCGCATACCTCTTCGCCAAGTCGCGCGAGGGCGAACCGCTGGCGATGACCGTACCGGTGATCCAGGACCCGGGCGATCCGATGGCAAGCGACCCGCCATTGTTCGTCGACGACATGATCGAAGGCGGCTGGCGAACCCGCTTCGTGATGCCTGACGGGCGCAACGCCGATGAACTGCCCGAGCCGCCAGACGGCATCGACCTGGTCGAGCTGCCGGCGCGGCGAGTCGCGGTGGTCAGCTTTTCCGGCCGTCCCGGCGACCGCGAGCTGGCGGCGCAGGAAGACAAACTCCGCGGTTGGCTGGCGCGGGCCGGCGAGACCAGCGACGCCGAGCCCGAATATGCATTCTACAATTCGCCGATGATCCCCGGACCGCTGCGGCGCAACGAGGTGTGGCTGGCGCTGAACTAAGCGAAGCGGTTCTTGAGATCGAGCAGCGCGAGGGCCGCTCTGACCGCATCGCCGCCCTTGTCGGCCTGGGCCGGGTCGGCGCGGACGGTGGCCTGGGATTCGGTCTCGACCGTCAAGATGCCGTTGCCGACCGCGAGGCCGTCGAGGGTCAGCGCCAACAGCCCGCGGGCGCTTTCCCCGGCGACGATTTCGAAGTGAAAAGTTTCGCCGCGAATCACTACTCCCAGCGCGACATAAGCGTCGTAGCGGCCAGTGTCGGCGGCGAGACTGATCGCGGCGGGCAATTCGAGCGCGCCGGGGACGGTAACCGTCTCGTGGCTGTGCCCGGCCACGTCGAGCGCCGCGCGGGCGCCCGCCAGGAGCAGGTCATTGAGGTGCGCATAAAAGCGCGCCTCGGCGATCAGGACGTGGGCCAAGTCGAGGTCCCTTCCGGTGCTGGTACAATCCCTAAAATCGCAAAAGTCATGGAGAAGCACGCCATTTTCAGCCTCACGGCGCGACGATGCAGCGTTCCTCGACAATCGCCAGGCCATAGGCGCTGAGGCCGACCGGCGCGTGACGGGTGTTGGTTAGCAGGATCATGTCGTGGATGCCGAGCGCGGCGAGGATTTGCGCGCCGATGCCATAGCCGCGTAAGGCCGCGCCGCCTTCGCCGAGCTTGCCCGAGCGATAATCGGTGGCGCGGCTCAGCGATCCGGGCGCGGCGGCGTGGAGGGCGACGACGACGCCCGAGCCTTCGCCCTCGATCATCGCCATCGCTCCGTGCAGCAAGCCCGCGCGCGGCGAGGCTTCCCCGAGGAGGTCGGCGAACAGGTCGATCGAGTGCATCCGGACCAGCGTCGGCGAGGCCGGATCGATGACGCCGTGGACCAGCGCCAGTTGCTCTTCCCCGCCCGCCTTGTCGCGGAACACCTGCGCGGTCCAGTGCGCGCCCGAGCGACTGTCGAACCGGGTTTCGGCAACCCGCTCGACCATATGGTCCTTCTTCAGGCGGTAGGCGATGAGGTCGCGGATGGTGCCGATCTTGAGGCCATGGACGCGGGCGAACTCCATCAAATCGTCGAGCCGGGCCATCGTCCCGTCCTCGCGCATGATCTCACAGATCACGCCCGACGGATTCAATCCGGCAAGGCGGGCAACATCGACCGCGGCTTCGGTATGGCCGGCGCGGACGAGCACTCCGCCGGGCCGGGCGACGAGCGGGAAGACATGGCCGGGCGAGACGATCGCGTCGGCGCCATTGCCGTTGTCGATGGCGACCGCGATGGTTCGCGCGCGGTCGGCGGCGGAGATGCCGGTGGTGACCCCGTCCCGCGCCTCGATCGACACGGTGAAGGCGGTTTCGAGCTGAGTGCCGTTGCGCCGCGACATCGGCTCAAGCCCGAGCGCGTCGACCCGCTCCTTGCCGAGCGCAAGGCAGATCAGCCCGCGCCCGTGGCGGGCCATGAAATTGATCGCGTCGGGCGTCGCCATTTGCGCGGGAATGACGAGATCGCCCTCATTCTCCCGGTCGTCGTCGTCGACGAGGATGAACATCCGCCCGTTGCGCGCCTCGTCGATGATCGCTTCGGGGCTGACCAGCACGTCCTGGACGCCCCGATCGAGCAACTTTTCCAATCGTCCAAGCGTGTCCGC
>JBDSMA010000045.1:0-12792 GCA_039916085.1 Sphingomicrobium sp. | reverse complement strand
GCCGGCACCCTCGACGCCGCGCTCGACCAGCGCCTCGGCGCCGCGCTGACGGCAGCCCAATCCCCGCTCGACGCCCGCGCCAAGGACAAAGGACTGGCCGGTCAGCTCCGCTCCTTGGCCAGCGCCGCCACCGCCCTCCCCGACCCCCGCCGCGCCGCCGCGCTGGCAGACGTGCTGAAGGCGATGGCGGGACGGTTGGACTAGAAAGTCGTCATTGCGAGCGAAGCGCGGCAATCCAGCGTCAACAGTTGGATTGCCGCGCTACGCTCGCACTGACGGACTGGGTGAACGTTCAGGACGGACTAAACCGTCGCGATGTCCGGTGCGTCTTCGGCCTTCATGCCGACGACGTTGTAGCCCGCATCGACGTGGTGAATCTCACCTGTCACGCCGCTCGCCAGGTCGCTGCATAAATACAGCCCAGCCCCGCCGACGTCGTCGATCGTGACATTCCGCCGTAGCGGGGCGTTATATTCGTTCCACTTCATAATGTAGCGGAAGTCGCCGATGCCGCTCGCCGCCAGCGTCTTGATGGGACCGGCGCTGATTGCGTTGACGCGAATGCCCTCCGGGCCGAGGTCGGCGGCGAGATATTTGACCGATGTCTCAAGCGCGGCCTTGGCGACGCCCATGACATTGTAATGCGGAATGACTTTTTCGGCCCCGTAGTAGCTCAGCGTCAGCAGCGATCCGCCGGGCTTCATCATCGTCCGCGCCCGCGCCGCGACCGCGCAGAAGCTGAAAACCGAGATGTTCATCGTCATCAGGAAATTGTCGAGGCTGGTGTCGACATAGCCGCCGCGCAGCTCGTTCTTGTCGGAGAAGCCGATGGCGTGGACGACGAAGTCGAGGCTGTCCCAGCGTTGCTTGAGCACTTCGAATGCGCGGTCGAGCGCGGCCATGTCACTGACGTCGCAATCGACCAAAAGGTCGCTGCCCAATTGGGCCGCAAGCGGGCGAACGCGCTTTTCGATCGCCTCGCCCTGGTAAGCGAAGGCGAGTTCGGCGCCGTGGTCGCCGAGCGCCTTGGCGATGCCCCACGCGAGCGAGCGATCGTTGGCCAGGCCCATGATCAGCCCGCGCTTGCCGGCCATCAATTTCGTCATGCGCCAATCCCCCTCATGCGACGACCCCTTCCTCGACCTTTTCGTCCGGCGCCGGATCCTGCACCTTCAGCTCTTCGGTAAACGGCCCCTCGTAGGTCTCGCCCTTTAGCGCGGTGTCGCCCGCGTCCGCCAGCGCCGCGTTCAATTCCGCCGCCATCACCACCCCAAGGCCGATGACGAAGAAGAACAGCAAGGTGACCATGACTCCCGCCAGGCTGCCGTAGGTCCGGCTGTAGCCCCCAAACGCGGCGATGGCGTTGGGCAGCAGTTCGACCGTGCCCAGCCACCACACGGTGACGAGCAGTGCGCCCGGCCATTTGCGGCATGCCAGCTTGCGATATCGCGACGGGGTGAGCGCCAAAAAGATGGCGTAGAACGTGACAAACAATGTCGCCCCGGGGATCAGCCGGTAGAGACCGAGCCGATGCCCCAGCCCGCTCGAAAAGGGCAGATAGGTCGCGACATAATGCTGCGCCGAAGTCAGCATCACGGTCGCGCCGAACGCCGCCATCAGCAACAGGACCGAACTGATGATGACCGCGATCGAGCCCAGCCGATATTCCCAGAAGGGCGCACAATATTTGACGCCATAAGCTCGGCGCAAGATGTCGCGGATGGTCTCGATGAAGCTCGCCGCGGTCCACAGCCCGACCGCCCCGCCGACCCACAGCAGCATGCCGGCGCGCGCCGCAAGCACTTCGTTGATCGGCCCGGCCAGCACATTGCTGACCTCGCCCGGCATCCGAGCCAGGATCGTCGCGACGGTCAGTTGGGCGTCCTCGCTGCGGCCGACCAGATGCGCCACCGCCGCCGCCAGGATCATGAACGGGAACAAAGCGACCATCGCCAGATAGGCCAGGTTGCCGGCATGGATGAAGCCGTCGTCATAGACGCCGAGCGCGACCCGCTTGACCACTTCGAGCGGGCGGATCGAATCGCGTGCGGCGCGCTCGGCGAACTCCTTGCCGAAGCGCGCGTGCAGCCCCGCTTGCCGCTTGCGCCGCTCCTCGGGGCTCAGCTGATGGCGTTCCTTCACAGGCTAGTTAACCCGAAAGCCCCGCGCGCGGGTCCATTTTGGGATCCCATTGCGCGGCGAACGACTCAAGCGCGGCGTCACCCGCCGGCAGATCGACGCGCAGTTCGACGATTTGGTCGCCGCGCTTGCCGTCCTTGGCGGTGAAGCCGCGTCCCGGGATCCGCAGCAACTTGCCCGAGGTCGAGCCCTTGGGGATGGTCAGCATCAGCGGCCCGTCGGCGGTCGGCACCTTGACCTTGGCCCCAAGCACCGCCTCCTTGAGGCTGATGGGCAGCGCGAGCCGAACATGGTTGCCGTCGCGGGTGAACACGTGGTGCGGCGATATTTCAATGGTCACGATCGCGTCGCCGCGCCCGGCCGATCCTTCCTGCCCTTGTCCGGCAAGGCGAATCTTGGCGCCGTCCTCGACACCCTTGGGCAACTTCAGGTCGATCGTCCGCCCACCCGCCAAGGTTACCCGCTGCGGCGCCAGCGTGGCGGCTTCGCTGAACGGCACCTTGAGCCGATAGGCGACATCGGCCCCCTTGGCCGGGGGGCGTCGTCCGAAACCGCCACCACGTCCGCCGCGCCCCGCATTGGCGGCGCCGAACAGGCCTTCAAACAGGTCGGAGAGATCGGCTGTCTCCGCGCCCTGGAAACCGTCAAACCCGCCGCCCGCGCCGCCCGCGCCGCCGCCGCCAAATCCGCCGCCTGGGCGCGAACCGGCCGAATAGCCGGCACCGAACGGTGATTTGGGATTGCCGTCCTCGTCGATCTCGCCGCGGTCGTAGCGGGCGCGCTTGTCCTTGTCCGACAGCACGTCATAGGCCTGCGTTATCTGTCCGAACCGCTCGGAGGCCTTGGGATTGTCCTTGTTGCGGTCGGGATGGAGCTGCTTGGCGAGGCTGCGATAGGCCTTCTTGACCTCCGCCTCGCTCGCGCCGCGCTTGATCCCCAGTCGTTGATACAGGTCCATGGCGCGCCTCTTGCAGCAACCGCGCCTTGCAGTGCAAGCGCCGCGCGGCCTAGAGCAGCGCGATGGCCGACGATCCCTTCGCCTTGTTCGACGCCTGGTTCGCCGAGGCCCGGTTGAGCGAGCCCAACGATCCCGACGCGATGGCGCTGGCAACGGTCGGCGCGGACGGCCGGCCGTCGGTGCGGATGGTGTTGCTGAAGGGAACCAGCGACGGCGGCTTCACCTTCCACACCAACAGCCTCAGCCGGAAGGGCCAGGACATGGCGGCCAACGACCGCGTGGCCGCCGTTCTCCACTGGAAGTCGCTCCGCCGCCAAATCCGCATCGAGGGCCGCGTCACGGCCGCTTCCGACGCTGAGTCCGACGCCTATTTCGCAAGTCGCGGCCGCCCGTCGCAAGCCAGCGCCTGGGCTTCGCTCCAGTCGCAACCGCTCGCCTCGCGCGCCGAGCTCGAGCGGCGCCAGGCCGGGATGGAACTGCGCTTTGGCTCTGGCGACGTGCCCCGACCGCCGCATTGGCACGGCTACCGCATCGATCCGGACACCATCGAATTCTGGAGCGACGGCGCCCACCGCCTCCACAACCGCCGCCTGTTCACCCGCCGCGCTGACGGCGGCTGGGATGAAGGGCTATTGTTCCCATGACCGCCTTTCATGAGACCCATGCCGAGCGGTCACGCCTGTCGACCCGTGCCGCGCTGGCCAGCGTCAGCGTCGCATTGCTCCTCCTCGGCCTCAAGAGTTGGGCGGCCTGGGCGACCCAGTCGATGGCGATGCTCGGCAGCCTCGCCGACACCGGGCTCGACCTGATCGCCAGCCTCGTCACCCTCGCCGGGGTGCGCATCGCCGCGCTTCCCGCTGACAGCGACCACCGCTTCGGCCACGGCAAGGCGGAGGCGCTGGTCGCGCTGTTCCAGATCGTTCTGATCACTCTCTCGGCAAGCTGGATCGCCCTGCGCTCGGCACAACGCCTGATCGCCGGGGCCGCGACCGGCGATGCCGAACTGGGCATCGGCGTGTCGCTCGCGGCGATGGCCGCGACCTTCGTCCTTATCGCCTACCAACGCCGGATCATTGCCCGAACCGGATCGGTCGCCATCGCCACCGATCGGGTCCATTATCAGTCGGACCTGTTCCTCAACGGGTCGGTTATCGCCGCGCTGGTGCTCGACCAATTTGCCGGGCTGGTCGGGGCCGATGCGTTGTTCGGGCTGCTCATCGCCGGCTGGCTGCTGTTCGGCGCGTTGCGCTCCTCGACTCACGCCATCAACCAGCTAATGGACCGCGAATGGCCGGAGGAGCAGCGCGCCGCCTTCCTCGCCGCCGCCGCCGACTATCCCGAGCTTGCCGGCCTCCACGACCTGCGCACCCGCACCAGCGGCTCGCACCACTTCGTCCAGTTCCACGTCTGGGTCCCGGGCGAGTGGACGGTGCGCGACGCGCATGACCGGCTCGACGCGGTCGAGGAAGCGCTCCAGGTGCGCTTCCCGCAGACCGAGATTCTCATCCACCTCGACCCCCACGGCCACACAGACCGCGAGACGATGCTGCCGTCGCACCTGACCGAGGCTCACGAATGACGCTCATCCCCTTCTTCCAGGTCGATGCCTTCGCCTCCGCCCCGTTCGATGGCAATCCGGCGGCGGTGATGCCGCTGACCGAATGGCTGCCCGACGCCATGCTGCAAGTGATCGCGGCCGAGAATAACCTTAGCGAAACTGCCTTCGCCGTCCCCGCGGCGGACAATGCCGAGGCCGATTTTGACCTGCGCTGGTTCACCCCGACCGTCGAGGTCGACCTGTGCGGCCATGCCACGCTGGCCAGCGCGCACATCCTGATGAGCGGCCAACGCATCCGCTTCGCCACCCGGTCAGGAATTCTCGGCGTCGAGCGGCGCGACGGCCTGCTCCACCTCGACCTCCCCGCTTACGCGGTCGAACCCGGCGAGGAGGCGGGACTGATCGAGGCGCTTGGCCTCCCCGCCGCCACCGAAACCTTCATCGGCCGCGGCGGCAATGGCGCGGCGATCGCCTTGCTGGCCGACGAGGTCGCGGTGCGCGCCGTGGCGCCGAACTTCGCTGCGCTGCGCTCGATCGACCGGCTGGTGATCGTCACCGCGCCGGGCCGCGACACGGCGATCATAAGCCGCGTGTTCGCCGCCTATCACGGCATCGACGAAGATCCGGTCACCGGCAGCGCCCATGCCGCGCTGGTGCCCTTCTGGGCGCCGAGGCTAGGGCGCGATCGCTTTACTGCGCTCCAGGCCAGCAAGCGCTCGGGCCATCTGGAGTGCGCATTCAAAGGCAACCGCGTCATCCTCGGCGGCCATTGCGTGACCGTGATCGAGGGCAATTTCCAGCTTTGACTGCCGTTCAGCCAACGTCTGGGAAAATCGCCAAATCAAATGTCATCGGTGCTAGCATGGACCCGGCATTCACCGGTCAAGGGTAGCAACATGTCACTTTTGCTAGTATTTGCGAGCCTGCTCGGCGCACCGGCCACTTCCCCGAAATTACCGCCGCAATGTCTCGGTGTTTCGAGTCCGATCATTGACGTCCATTCGCACGCCTATGCGGCAGACGCGCGCTGGGCAGCGCGCGCACCAAATCCTGCGACCGGAGAGCCGCTTACCGCCATTGGCGAGGAAGCGCAGCGGCGCGAGACCAACGCAGAGTATCGCCGCCGCGGGGTGATTCGAGCGCTGGTCGATGATGACGGGCACGGAGCAGACCGCGAGGCGGGTCGGCGCAGCGTCTCCGCGGACCCCGTCCGGATGCGGCTGGGAATAGACCCAAGCGAACTCACCCCTAAAGTCCTTGCGCGCATCCGTGAGTTACATGCGGCTGGCGAACTGACTGCAATCGCCGAGGTCGCGGCGCAATATTATGGAGTGGGTCCTGACGACCCTCGCATGGAGCCGCTCTGGGCGCTCGCTGAAGAATTGAACTTGCCTGTAGGGATTCACATGGGGCTCGGTCCTCCCGGCGTAAATCAGGAAGCGCCCAATATGCGAATGCGGTTGGGCAATCCGCTGTTGCTTGAGGATGTCCTCATTCATTACCCCAAGCTGCGCGTTTACATCATGCACGCAGGTTGGCCTTTTTCGGAAGAATTGCTGGCAATGTTGCATAGCTTTCCTAACCTTTACGTAGATGTTGCGGTGATCGACTGGGCCATCGCAAAGCCCGAATTTTACACTTATCTGCGGCGTATCGTGGAAGCTGGATTTGGCGAGCGAGTGATGTACGGTTCGGACCAAATGGTCTGGCCGGACGCCGTCAGCATATCGATCGACCGCATCCAAGCCGCGCCGTTCCTGTCGACAAAGCAAAAACGCGATATATTGTTCAACAATGCAGTGAGGTTCTTTGGCTGGACCGACTTAGAAGCGTGCCGCAACTAGCGCCAAACATCGAAGCATGACGTGAGCCTAAGCTGCACATTCGAGTGCGGCGGCGTCGGTGGCGGTAATGATGCCGCCTCCGAGTAAGCGAGCGCCATCGTAGAAGACTGCGGACTGCCCGGGAGCGACGCCATATTCAGGGCTGGCGAAGGTCAGGTGCTGAGACCTGGTCTGCGCCGTGGGACAGTCGAGTGTCGCCGCTACCGGCAGGGCGAGGCTGCGGACCTTGGCTTCGACCTGGCACTGGTCCTCGCCGAGCCAGTTGACGCCGTCGATGCTGGCCGCGCCCACCGCCAGCGCGCGGCGGGGGCCGACGACGAGGCGCTGGGCGTCCGGTTCGATCCTGACAACGTAGAGCGGCTCGGCCTGCCCGCCGATGTCGATTCCGCGGCGCTGGCCGATAGTAAAATGGACCACGCCCTCGTGGGCACCCAGCACCCGCCCGGCAAGATCGACGATATCGCCCGGCGCCGCAGTTTCGGGGCGGAGCTTCTTGACCAGCGACGCATAATCGCCATCGGGGACGAAGCAGATGTCCTGGCTGTCGGGCTTGTTCGCCACCACCAGTCCCGCTTCTTCGGCCAGCCGCCGCACCTCGCTCTTGGGCAAGTCGCCGAGCGGGAAGCGGAGATAATCGAGCTGATCGGCGGTCGTTCCATAGAGGAAATAGCTCTGGTCGCGCGCCGGGTCGCGGCCCTTCCACAGTTCGACCCGCGCGCCGTTCACGACACGACGGACATAATGGCCGGTGGCGAGGCAATCGGCGCCGAGTTCGCGGGCGAAAGCGATCAGATCAACGAACTTGACCCCCTGGTTGCACAATGAGCACGGCACCGGCGTCCTACCGGCGGCATATTCGTCGGCGAACTTGTCGATCACTTGCGAGCGAAAGCGGCTTTCATAATCGAGCACATAATGGGCGATGCCGAGCCGGTCGCAGACGGTCTTGGCATCGTAAATGTCCTGGCCCGCGCAGCACGAGCCCGAGCGCTTCGCCGCTTCGCCATGGTCGTAGAGCTGGAGCGTGACCCCGATCACTTCCGCGCCGGTGCGATGCGCGAGCGCCGCGACGACCGATGAGTCCACCCCGCCTGACATGGCGACGACGATGCGCGCGCGTTCGGGGCCGCCTGTAATATTGAAATCGGGAGTCATGGCGCGGCGTCTTTACTCGAAATTCACCCTGTCCGGCTAGAGCAACCGAAGGATTGAAGGAACGAAAGGACTCACCCTTGTCGCGATTCGAGAGGGAATTCAGGCCCGCAAGCGAAGCCAGGCTCGACCTGACGGAGCTGGTCGCGGCCCTTGCCTCTGGCACCGCTGGCGAGGCGCAGAGGCGCCAGGCAATTGCCTGTTTGCTCTCTGCGGGGACGGGTTGGCGGGATGCCGCGTCACGGCTTGGCGGCACCTTCGCCCAGGGGGTCTCGGGAGCAACAGGGTTAATCGACGGTAAGGAAGGATGAAGAGCAAAGTTACCACCGCGCTTCAAATTTTCTCAAGGCCTTGCGTTTAACAACAAGGCATCGACCGCAAATTAATGATTGAGGACGTGAATGCTCGAGAACCAGAAGATTCGGCCTGCGCAGGTAATCGGTCCGCTTGGCGAACCGCTGACGCTCGATTCTTTACCGCCGGCTTTCACCACCCGCTGGGTGGTTCGCCGCAAGGCAGAAGTGGTGGCGGCCGTCGCCGGGGGTCTGTTGACCGTCGACGAAGCCTGCCAGCGCTACACGCTGAGCCTTGAGGAGTTCACAAGCTGGCAGCGGGCGGTGGATCGCTCGGGCATGCCCGGCCTGCGCGTCACGCGGATCAAGCATTACCGCGACCAATATGAGCGCCAGCAACGCTACTGAACGACCATTCCCAAACCCATAAACTCCTTCGGGGTCCCTCGGAAACGACGGGGCCCCGCTTTTTGTTCACGTCTGCACTGGACACGGCGTTCGTTATCCGGAACAATCGCGGGGCATCAGGCGTCTTGGTGCCGGATGGCTGCCGCGTGACAAGGCGGCCACGAACAGGAGGGAATGCACATGGGTTTCATTCTTTGGCTTATCGTTGGTGGTGTTGTGGGCTGGCTCGCCAGTCTCGTCATGCGCACTGACGGACAACAGGGAATTATCCTCAACATCGTCGTCGGTATCATCGGCGCGGTCATTGCCGGGCTGATCCTCGGTGGCGGCAACATCAACAACAGCAATCCGCTGGATCTTACGAACATCCTCTACTCGCTCCTCGGCGCGATCGTCCTGCTGGCGGTCGTCAACCTGGTGCGGCGCGGATCTGTTCGCTAGACATTCAGCGACACGCACAAACAAATGGGGCCGCCCGGCGATGAACCGGGCGGCCCTTTTTGCTGTCCTTGTCGCGGGGGAGGCCGCACGGGACGGGTTACTGAAGTTCGACGCTCATCGCGATGGTGACTTGCAGGTCCTGCGAGCCGGGATCGATCGACGTCTTGGCGTCCGCGCCCTCGGCGCGCGCCATCATCGCCACCGGCATCGGCGGCGGCGGAGAAAAGCCGCCACTTTCGCTGACCGACAGCACCCGGACCACGCGCATGCCCATCGCCCGGGCATAAAGTTCGGCCCGCGCCCTGCCGGCCGCAATGGCCTTTAGCCGCGCTTCGTCGAGCGCCGCTGCGGGATGTTCGATGGTCAGGCTGGGGCCGTTGATCTGGTTGGCGCCCTGGGCAACCAGCGCATCGAGAATCTCGCCCGACTTGCGAATGTCGCGGAAGCGGATCGAAACAGTGTTCGACGCCTGGTAACCGGTCAGCACCGGCGGCTGATTATTGTCGTAGCGGTATTCAGGGCTAAGGTTGATCGAACTGGTCTGGATATCCTTGTCGGCGATGCTGGCGCGCTTAAGCGCGGCGCGCACCCGTTCCATTCGCGCGGCGTTTTCGGAGATCGCCCCGCTGGCGGTCGGCGCGCGGGTCACCACCCCGGCGGAGATTAGGGCAAGGTCGGGCACCCGGCTGACCGTGCCGGTGGTGCTGAAATCGAGCCGGGTGCCGGCAATCGGCCGCACGACCGCGACATCCTGCGCGAAGGCAACCGCGGGCAGCGAGGCACCCGCCAGCGCGAGCGCGGCGAACAAGGTCTTCGTCACATCATTCTCCCAAAAACGGCAACAGCCATCGCGCCGCACACTGGCCGCGCCGCGATGGCTGGACAATGAACGGTCGGGAAGCCGACTTAGCGGCGCCGAACAATGAGGCGGTAGATGAGCAGCAGCAGAACCGCGCCGACGATGGCGGCGATGAACCCGGCCGCTTCGCCTTGCGTGTACCATCCGATCGCCTTGCCGAGGAACCCGGCGAGCAACGCACCGGCGATGCCGAGCAGCATGGTGATGATGCACCCGCCCGGGTCCTTGCCGGGCATGAGCAGCTTAGCGATACCACCCGCCAGAAGGCCGATGACAATCCAGCCGATGATGCCATAGGATTCGATCATACCCATGTTACTCCCTATTCAGGTCCGGCCCCTGTTGCAGCAGAATTCCTCCGTCCGGGCAACAACGTCCGTATGTTGGAGCGTTTCCGTCGTTTGTAGAAAAAGCCTTTCGCGCCCGGGCGCACAAGGCCAGTTGCCCCTGGTGAGTTATCGCGGTAATACAGTAAGGCCAGCGGCGCGCGCCGGCAGGGATCGGGATCTGACGCAATGAATCGGGAAACCATGATCGAGGCCTCGGACACGCTGATTGTCGTCGACCGCTCCGCACGCCGCCGGCGGATATTGTTTATCGCCGCCGCGCTTGGCGCAGTGGTGATCCTGCTTGCCGCTTATGCGATGATGCGGTCGAACGATAAGTCCGCCGCTGCGGCGGCCGCGTCGGCCAAGTCCGGCCAGGTACCAACCGTGTCGGTAGTCGTCCCCGGGCGCAGCGAGGTCGCGCATATGGTGACCGCTTCCGGCGCGCTCGCCGCCCGCCGTGACGAGCCGATCGGCGTCGCCGGCGAAGGGGGCCGCGTCACGGCCGTCTATGTCGATGCCGGCAGCTGGGTTCGCCAGGGTCAGGTGCTGGCGGTTATCGACCGGTCGGTCCAGGTCCAGGATACGGCGCAGCTCGCCGCCTCGGTCCAGGCGGCGCGAGCCGACGCCGCGCTTGCCCAGAACGAGCTTGAGCGCAGCCAGGCGCTGGTCGGGCGCGGGTTCGTGTCCAAGGCCGACCTCGACCGCAAGCGGGGTGCGCGGGATGCTGCCGCGGCGCGGGTCAATGTCGCCCTCGCCCAGCTCGGCGCCTCGCGCGCCAGGCTCGGCCGGCTCGACATCCGCGCGCCTTCATCCGGCCTGATCTTGCAGCGCAGCGTTGAAGTCGGGCAGATCGTCAGTGCCGCCGCCGGCGGCCTGTTCCGCCTTGCCAGGGGAGGCGAGATGGAGCTTCGCGCCCAGCTGTCGCAGCAGGATCTGGCCTCCGTCCACACCGGCATGACCGCGTCGGTCACCCCGATTGGGCTCGACCAGAGCGTTGCCGGACGAGTGTGGCAGGTTTCGCCGATCATCAATCCGCTGACCCGCCTGGGCGAGGTCAGGATCGCGGTCCCTTACTCCCCGTCGATGCGCCCCGGCGGGTTCGCCGACGTGCGCATCGCCGCCGGCGCAAGCACCGCGCCGCTGCTGCCGCAGAGCGCGGTGCTGAGCGACGACCAGGGCAATTACGTCTATGTGGTCAATTCGAAAAACATCGTCGAACGGCGCGCGATCAAGATTGGCGATGTCAGCGAGCAGGGCGTGCCGGTAATCGAGGGATTGTCGGGCCAGGAAACCGTCGTGCTGTCCGCCGGGCCGTTCCTCAACCCGGGACAGAAAATCGCGCCGCGACGCACGGCGGCGGCGCGGTGAACGTGCCGGGCAACATCCCACAGGCGCCGCGATGAATTTCCGCAACATCTCGTCCTGGTGCATCCGCCACCCGCTGCCTCCGATCGTGCTGTTCGTCGGGCTGTTGCTGGCCGGGTTCATGGCCTTTTCGAAAATGACCGTGAACAATTTTCCGGACATCGACTTCCCGGCGGTGGTGGTGACCGTTTCCCAGCCGGGTGCGGCGCCATCGGAAATGGAGAATCAAGTCACCCAGCGGGTCGAGGCAGCCATTCGCAGCGTCGAGAATATCGACGAAATCGACAGCTCGATTCGCGAAGGCAATAGCAGCACCTTCGTCCAGTTTCGCATCGGCACGCCGATCGACCGCGCGGTCACCGACGTGCGCGACGCCGTGACCCAAATCCGTAGTGAACTGCCCGACGGCATCCTTGAGCCGCAGGTCGAGCGGGTGAAGACCAACGGCGGCGGCGAAATCGTCTTTATCGCCGCCCAGACCCACGACATGACGCTTGAGCAGCTAAGCTGGTTCATTGACAATAATGTGGCGCGCAAGCTGCTGTCGGTCGACGGCGTGGCGGCTGTCACCCGGGAGGGCGGGGTCGATCGCCAGATCCGCGTAACCCTCAACCCGGCGGCCTTGCAGGCGCAGGGCATCACCGCCGCGCAGGTCAACCAGCAGCTGCGCCAGACCAATTTGAACGCCGCCGGCGGGCGCACCGAATTGGCCGGGTCCGAACAAACCGTGCGGGTGATCGGCAATGCGGTCGATCCCTACACGCTGGGCCAGACCGAAATTTCGGTCGGCAGCGGGCGAGTCGTCCGGCTGGCCGACCTCGGCACCGTGACCGACGGCAATAACGAGCCCCGGTCGGACGCCGTGCTCGACAACAAGCCGGTCGTCAGCTTCAACATCGCGCGCGCCAAGGGTGCCTCCGATGTGACCGCCTATGACGGCGCGTGGAAGGCGCTGCACGAGATTGAGAAGAATGATCCGCGGGTGCATTTCGTCGAGATCGAAAACACCGTCGATTACACCAAGTCGCAATATCGCTCGTCGATGGAAGCCCTGATCGAGGGCGCGATCCTGGCGGTGTTCGTGGTGTTCCTGTTCCTGCGCGATACCCGCGCCACCCTGATTTCTGCAGTCGCCATCCCGCTGTCGGCGATCCCCGCTTTTTACTTTATCGACATGATGGGGATCACGCTCAACTTCCTGTCGCTGCTCGCGCTGGCATTGGTAGCCGGCGTGCTGGTTGACGACGCAATCGTCGAGATCGAGAACATCGTCCGCCACATGCGGATGGGCAAGAGCGCCTATCAGGCAGCGATCGACGCGGCGGACGAGATCGGCCTGGCCGTCCTCGCCACCACCGCGGCGATCGTCGCAGTCTTCCTGCCGGTGGCGATGATGCCCGGCATTTCCGGGCAATTCTTCCGCCACTTCGGCTACACCGTCGTGCT
>JBDSMA010000044.1:0-3856 GCA_039916085.1 Sphingomicrobium sp. | reverse complement strand
TCGACGACGACGATCGCCAGATCGGCCAATGCCACCGCGCGGGCCGCGTCGGCGGCAAAGCCGATCGATCCCGGCGCGTCGATGATCGCGAATTTCTCGCCAAGGTAGGAAAAGTTGAACAAGTTGGTTTCGGTCGACCCGCCGCGCGCGCGCGCCTCGGCGCTACTGTCGCCGACGCTGTTGGAATTGCCGGTCGAACCCTGCCGGTCGATCGCGCCGGCGGCGAACAGCATCGCTTCGGCCAGGCCGGTCTTGCCCGCGCCGGCCGGTCCGACCAGCGCGATCAATCGAGTGCCGTTGGGTTGAGCTCCATTGGGCATGCGACTCTCCTTCGTCCGAGATTCACGGGCGCGAGTCGCGAGAAGGCGCGGCGGCGCGCTTCGAAACCAACAGCGTCGGACTCGTCGGGAGGAATTGCAAGGTCGGAAGTTGAGGCGCTCCGATTCCGGATCCTCCTCGTGATCGGTTGGCGCGGCGGGCTGATCGCGCCACCCGCTGTAAGGCCGCGGCCGGCGATAACGCAGCAGCCCCGGCCCACCCTGGGCAGGAGGGCAGGTTTACGCCGCGGGAAGCAACCGTTGCTCGCCGGCCAGCCGCAGCAGCGCAGCCTGCAATTTTTCGAACGCGCGAACCTCGATCTGGCGGATGCGTTCGCGGCTGACGCCGTAAACCTGGCTCAGATCCTCGAGCGTCTTGGGTTCATCGATCAGGCGGCGCTCGCTCAGGATATGCTTTTCGCGGTCGTTCAAGCTGCCCATCGCCTCGGTCAGCAGGTCGTGACGAACTTTGCGTTCCTCGTCTTCGGCGAGCAGTTCGTCCTGCAGCGGGCCGTTATCGACCAGGAAATCCTGCCACTGCCCTTCGCCGCCCTCGTCGCCCTTCAAGGGGGCGTTGAGGCTGGTGTCGCCGCCATGGCCCATGCGGCGGTTCATCGAGATGACTTCGGCCTCGGTGACCCCAAGGTCGGTCGCTATCTTGGTGACGTCGGCGGGCTCGAGATCGCCTTCCTCGAATGCGTCGATCTGATTCTTCATCCGGCGCAGGTTGAAGAACAATTTCTTCTGGGCCGCGGTGGTGCCCATCTTCACCAGGCTCCACGAGCGCAGAATGAATTCCTGGATCGACGCGCGGATCCACCACATCGCGTAAGTCGCGAGGCGGAAGCCGCGTTCGGGCTCGAATTTCTTGACGCCCTGCATCAGGCCGATGTTGCCTTCGGAAATCAGCTCGCTGACCGGGAGGCCGTAACCGCGATAGCCCATGGCGATCTTGGCCACGAGCCGCAGGTGCGAATTGACCAGCTGGGCGGCGGCGTCGGTGTCGCCATGCTCGCGCCAGCGCTTGGCCAGCATATATTCGTCCTCGGGGGCGAGGATCGGGAATTTCTTGATTTCGGTGAGGTAGCGGTTGAGCCCCGCCTCCCCGCCGGAAGCGGGAATCGACACCAGCCCCTTGGGCCGGCCGCCGCTTGCCTTCGCTCCACTTGGCTTCGCCATATGCTCGTTCACTCCCAGGCCGGGCGGTCGGTCGCCGTCCCTAGCCGCATAAATCTTATACACCAAGCGCGCTGAACAGTTCCTGCATGTCCGACGGAAGGGCGCTGTCGAACGACAAACGGGCTTTTGTCACCGGATGAACGAAGCCGAGGTGCGCGGCATGCAACGCCTGCCGCTTGAAACCCAGACGAAGGAGCAACTCGCGCAGCCGCTGCTTCGGGGCGCGGCCGTAGACCGGATCGCCGAGCAATGGATGCCCGATCGACGCCATATGAACCCGTACCTGGTGCGTCCGCCCGGTCTCCAGCCGGCATTCGACCAATGCCGATTCTCGCAGGGATTGCTCCATTTTCCAATGTGTTACAGCGTGTCTCCCTTTTGACTTCTCAACAATCGCAATCTTCTTGCGGTCGTGCGAGGAGCGGGCGAGGGGGGCGTCGATTCTGCCCTGAAGCAGTCGCGGAACGCCGGACACGATCGCCTTGTAGCGGCGCTCGATACTATGGTCGTGAAACTGCCGCGCCAGCCCTTCGTGCGCAGGATCGGTCTTGGCGACCACCAACAGCCCGGAGGTGTCCTTGTCGATGCGGTGGACGATGCCCGGCCGCGCCACGCCGCCAATGCCGCTCAGTCCGCCGCCGCAATGGTGGAGCAACGCGTTGACCAGAGTTCCGTCGAAATTGCCGGCGGCGGGGTGGACCACCAGTCCCGCTGGCTTGTCGATCACCAGCAGATGTTCATCCTCGAAAACGATGGTGAGCGGAATGTCCTGCGCCTCATTGTGAGCCGGGGTCGGGGCGGGGATGGCGAGCAGGAACGCCTCGTCGCCTTTCATCTTGGTCGCCGGGTCGCGCACCAGCCGCCCGGTCGCATCGCTCAGCGCGCCCGAGCGGATCAGCGCCTTCAATCGTTCGCGCGACAGTATCGGCACGGCGTCGGCCAGCGCCCGGTCGAGCCGCCAGCCGGCGTGGGTCGGCGTGAGCGCCACTTCGATTGTCTTATGACCCCCCATCAGCCGCGCGATATGGGATGGGGGCAACAGCGCTTCAAGCGCCGCCGGCCTTGCCCCGGCGAGCACTTCCTTGCATCACCCCGGCGATGAACGCGACCGACCTTGCCAGCTTGCTGTGCAGCCGTCTGTGCCACGACCTGCTGTCGCCGGTCGGAGCGCTCAACAATGGGCTCGAATTGCTTGCCGACGAGCAGGACCCGGCGATGCGCGAGCGGTGCATGGAATTGCTCGCCGAAAGCGCCCAGGCCAGCGCCAACAAGCTCAAGTTTTTCCGCCTTGCGTTCGGCGCCGCGGGCGGCTTCGGCGAGGAGATCGACACCCGCGAGGCGTACGCCGCGCTGGGCGGGCTTTACGGCCCTGAAAAGCGCATCGAGCTGGGCTGGATGGTGCCCGACGAAAAGCTGCCCAAGGGCGCGGTGAAATTGCTGTTGAACCTGGCAATGATTGCTGGGGATGCGCTGGTTCGCGGTGGCCGCCTCGATGTCGGCGGTGAGAAAGACGATGATGGCGCGATCGAGCTGGTCATCCGGGCCGAGGGTCCGCGCATCCTGCTCGACCCCAAGTTGCGCGAGACGATCGCCCGGGGGGAGGCCGATGGCGGGGTCGAGCCGCGCGCGGCGGGCGCGTGGCTGGCGCATAGCCTGGCGGCAGAGGCAGGCGGGACGATCCAGCTCAGCGATCCGGCCGCCGAGGTACTGCTGATCGGCGTGGCGCTCCCCGCTCGCCGCTAAAGTCCGCGTCACGGATAACGGCGCGTTAACATCTTGGCTGCATAGAGGCTGTCGAACGATAGCGCGGGGCCAGCCAAGCCAATGGACGATCTGATTGCCGATTTCGTGGCCGAGTGCCGGGAAATGCTCGAATCGCTGGGCGGCGAAATCGTCGCCTGGGAAGCCAGCCCCGACGACCGCGCCCGGCTTGATAGCATCTTCCGCTTTGTCCACACCGTGAAGGGCAATTGCGGCTTCTTCGACTTCCCGCGTTTGGAAGCGCTCAGCCACGCCGCCGAAGATGCGCTGGCCGATTGCCGCGCCGGTCGCCGCTCGCCCGACCCGGCGCTGGTCAGCGCCGTGCTGGCGGTAGTCGATCGCATCGGCGAAATGGTCGCCGCGATCGACGCCGGCGAGGAATTCCCGGCCAGTGACGACAGCCTGCTGATCGAGGCGCTGGCAGCCGGTGCAGAACCGGTGGCTCAGCCCGTGGCCGCGCCGCTGGGCGAGAGCGCCGCGAAGGGCCTCAGCAACGCCACCCCGCGCACCATCCGGCTGTCTGTCGAGCTGCTCGACCGGGTCATGTCGGGCGTCAGCGACATGGTGCTGGCGCGCAACGAGCTCGCCCGCCGGCTGCG
>JBDSMA010000043.1:0-3889 GCA_039916085.1 Sphingomicrobium sp. | reverse complement strand
GCCAGCCAGGTGATGACCGCCTGCGGCGTCGACCGCGACGAGCTCAAGGGAACCGTCAAGCACTACCTCGACAATGAGCTGACCGCGTTGGTCGCCGACAGCGCGACCGACCCGACCCCGACCAGCGGCTTCCAGCGGGTCGTCCAGCGCGCCATCCTCCACGTCCAGTCTTCAGGACGCGACGAAGTCACCGGCGCCAACGTCCTCGTCGCTCTGTTTTCCGAGCGCGAGAGCTACGCCGTCTATTTCCTGCAACAGCAGGACATGAGCCGGCTGGATGCGGTGACCTATATCAGCCACGGCGTCGGCAAGGGCGAGTCCTCGACCGAAGTCCAGCCGCCGACCGGGACCGAGGAGCGGACCGAGCAGAAGAGCAGCGACAAGAAGGAGAGCGCGCTCCAGCAATTCACCGTCAACCTCAACGAGAAG
This sequence comes from Sphingomicrobium sp., assembly GCA_039916085.1. GTDB lineage: Bacteria > Pseudomonadota > Alphaproteobacteria > Sphingomonadales > Sphingomonadaceae > Sphingomicrobium. The sequence continues at coordinate 3,460 of JBDSMA010000043.1, read as the reverse complement.
GCCAAATTGGGCAAGGTCGACCCGCTGATCGGCCGCATGCCGGAGGTCGACCGCACGGTCCAGATCCTGTGCCGCCGTTCGAAGAACAACCCGCTCTACGTCGGCGATCCAGGCGTCGGCAAAACCGCCATCGCCGAGGGACTGGCGCGCAAGATCGTCGAGGGCGACGTGCCCGAGGTGCTCAAGGAGGCGGTGATCTATTCGCTCGACATGGGCGCGCTGCTCGCCGGCACGCGCTATCGCGGCGACTTCGAGGAGCGGCTGAAGTCGGTCGTCAACGAACTCGAGAAGCTCCCCGAGGCGATCCTGTTCATCGACGAGATCCACACCGTAATCGGCGCCGGCGCGACCTCGGGCGGAGCGATGGACGCCTCCAACCTGCTGAAGCCGGCGCTGTCCTCGGGCGCGATCCGCTGCATCGGCTCGACCACCTACAAGGAATTTCGCAACCATTTCGAGAAAGACCGCGCCCTCCTGCGCCGGTTCCAGAAGATCGACGTCAACGAACCGACCGTCGAGGACACGATCAAGATCATCGCCGGCCTGCGCAGCTCGTTCGAACAGCACCACAAGGTTCGCTACACCAGCGACGCGATCAAATCCGCGGTCGAGCTGTCGGCGCGCTACATCCACGACCGGAAATTGCCGGACAAGGCAATCGACGTGATCGACGAGGTCGGGGCGATGCAGATGCTGGTGCCGCCCAGCCGCCGCAAGAAGACCATCACCACCAAGGAAATTGAGGCGGTGGTCGCGACCATGGCCCGCATCCCGCCGAAATCGGTGTCGACCGACGACAAGCGCGTGCTCGAGCATCTCGAGGCCGACCTGAAACGCGTCGTGTTCGGGCAGGAACTGGCGATCGAGAAGCTCGCCTCGGCGATCAAGCTGTCGCGCGCCGGCCTGCGCGACCCCGACAAGCCGATCGGCAACTATCTGTTCTCGGGACCGACCGGCGTCGGCAAGACCGAAGTCGCGCGCCAGCTCGCCTCGGTCATGGGCATCCCGCTCCAGCGGTTCGACATGAGCGAATATATGGAGCGCCACAGCGTTTCGCGGCTGATCGGCGCGCCGCCGGGCTATGTTGGCTATGACCAGGGAGGCCTGTTGACCGACGCGGTCGATCAACAGCCGCACTCGGTGTTGCTGCTCGACGAAATCGAAAAGGCCCACCCCGACCTGTTCAACATATTGTTGCAGGTGATGGACAACGGCAAGCTGACCGATCACCACGGCAAGACGGTTGATTTCCGCAACACCATCCTGATCATGACCACCAATGCCGGCGCCGCCGACATGGCGCGCGAAGGGATCGGGTTTGGCGCGCTCAGCCGCGAGGACGTCCAGGAAGACGCGATCAAGAAGATGTTCACGCCCGAATTCCGCAACCGCCTCGATGCGGTGGTGCCATTCGGTTATCTGCCCCCGGCGGTGGTCGCGCGGGTCGTCGACAAGTTCATCCTGCAGATGGAGATGCAGCTGGCCGACCGCGGCGTGCATATCCAGCTCGATGACGAAGCGCGCGAGTGGTTGACGACCAAGGGCTACGACAAATTGAACGGCGCCCGGCCGATGAGCCGATTGATGCAGGAAAAGATCAAGCAGCCGCTGGCCGAGGAATTGCTGTTCGGCAAGCTGGTCAACGGCGGCGAAGTCAAGGTCCGCATCAAGGACAATGCGCCGTCGTTCGAAGTCACGCCCGCCGCGCCGAAGCCGGCCAAGGTCAAGCCGAAGGCCGACAAGGCCAAGGGACGCGGCAAGAAGAGCGAAGCGACCGGGTAGCGGATCGGGTTGACGGGTATCGGCGGCGCGTATCTAGTTCGCCACCTGACCTTCACCCGGAGTCTCGTCGATGCGCCATTACCCGACCCTGGCAATGCAGACCGCAAGACCGCGGCGTTAATGACGGCGGGGGAACGGCCGGCCGCCGATTGGCAACCTTGGGCGGTGTTGGCGCTGCTTGCGGCCGCGACGGTCGCGCTGGCCTTGGTCCCGCACGGCGACCGCTCCGCGCTGCCGAAGCGAACGGCTGGAACTGGCGAGCCGCTGACCGCCGAGCAGCAATCCGTCGAGTTCCGCACCGCCGACCTGTCGTTCGAGATATTCCCCAATCGCCGTGCCATCGCCGGCAAGGCGGTGCTCGGCTTCGCGGTCCAAAAACCGATCGGGAAGCTCCAGTTCGACCTCGATCCCGAATTGCCAATCCGTTCGATCGCCGCCGACGGTCAGACGCTCGAAGGCAAGGCTTGGCACAACGACGGAGGCCTCGTCACGGTCGACCTGCCGCGGCCCAAGCGCGCAGGCGACAGCCTTTCGCTGACCGTCGACTATGCCGGGCGCCCGCACGTCGCCAAACACGCGCCGTGGGATGGCGGCTTCGTCTGGTCGCGGACCAAGGACGGCAAACCTTGGATTGCGACCGCCGTCGAAGGCGAGGGCTGCGACCTGTTCTGGCCGTGCTTCGACAATAGCCTGGTCGAGGTTGGACAGGTCGATCTGCACATCACCGTCCCCAAGGGGCTGTCCGCCCCATCCAACGGTCGCCTGCTTGGTGTAACCGAGCGGCCCGACGGGCGGCGCACCTTCAACTGGCGCACCCGCAACCCCAATAATTACGCCATCGCCCTCAACATCGCCCCCTACAAGGAGCTGGCGGCGCTCCACCGCAGCCGCTTCGGCAACCTCATCCGGATGAATTACTGGTATCTTCCCGGTGAGGACGACAAGGCCAAGGCGTTATTCGCCGAATTCGGCCCGACGCTCGACACGTTCGAAGCGCTGGTCGGCCCTTATCCCTTCGGCGATGAGAAGCTGGGCGTGGTCGAGACGCCCCATCTCGGCATGGAGCACCAGACGATCAACGCCTATGGCAATGCCTATAAGCCCGCGCCCGAAGGGTACGACTGGCTATTCAACCATGAGTTCAGCCACGAATGGTTCGGCAATCAGATGACCAATCGCGACTGGGATGACATGTGGCTGCACGAAGGCTTTGGTTCGTACATGCAGCCGCTCTATCTCCAGCAACGGGGCGGCCAAATGTTGTACGATGAGGCGTTGTTCAAGAGTCGCCAGACAATCGTCAACAAATTCCCACTCGTGTCGGGCACCCACCGGCTGGAGGAACAGGTCTACAAGCCCGAGACCGGACCCGGCGGCGACATCTACGTCAAGGGCGCCTGGGTACTGCACACGCTGCGCGCGCTGATCGGCGACGAAGCCTTCTTCCGTTCGCTACGGCGGCTGGTCTATGGCCGCGTCGATCCGGTGCCGGGCAATTTCAAGCCGCGCTTCGGATCGACAAATGAATTCGTCGCTATTGCCAGCCAGGAATCGGGGCGTGACCTGCGCTGGTTCTTCAATGCCTATCTGCGCCACGCCCGGCTGCCGAAGCTGGTCGAGACCCGGCAGGGACTGACCCTGTTACTGCAATGGCAGACGCCCGGCGGCATCCCGTTCC
>JBDSMA010000042.1:0-8343 GCA_039916085.1 Sphingomicrobium sp. | reverse complement strand
GAAGTTTTGTCTATGAACCGCGATTATGATTGAAGATTGGCGATTAGAAAATCTCAGAGCGGACGACCTGCTGTTTGGCATCACGCTTCGGCGAATGCACTACCGGTTATTCGGTCCGGCTTGGGATCACGACCATTGCTGCGGTTGCTTCGCAACACTGGCACTTCCAGAAACTTCCATTGAAGCGCTGCACGAAGGTTATGCGACAACCGAAGACTACGTACACGGTCCTGAATATGCCTGGGTCTGCGTGGAATGTTTCGACCTTTTTGCACGCGAGATGCAATGGAAAATAAGCTTTGATTAGGGGCTAAAGCCTCGCCGGGCGCCGATAACCCGCAGCGATCGCAATAAGTGGAAAGCGGACGTTCAAGAATCGAAAGGCTGCCTGCCACAAATGGCGCTATCAGCGCGTCGGTCTGAATTGGTAGGCCTGAGTGCGGACATCGTTTGCGGAACCGCTGTGCGCGGCAACCGCCTTGACCAGGACGATTCGTAAAGGCTGACAAGTATGATTGCGTGGGAGTGAGGCCGGTCCCGCCATTCACGGCTTGCGTTACAGGTCGATCGCCAGATACCCGTTGACCGAGCGGCTGGGGATATTTCCATAGATTCCGGGGCCGGCGTAACTGACGCTGCGATCATCGAATATATTGAAGACTTGAAGCCTCAGCGTGGCGTTCGATCTGGCGATTTTCAACTGATAGCGGCCGCCCAGGCTGAGCAGATTACGCGCTGGGATCGATACCTGATTGTCGGTCGTGCTGGGAAAGCGCGCGCGGCGCAGCGCGGCGAGGTCGAGCGCTACTCGCTTCCACGGCGTCTTCCAATTGAGGTTGAGGTTGAGAAGATGGCCGGGAAGCCCCGGCGGCCGCTTGCCGACGACCCCGGTCGCGCCGGGGTCGCGGGTCACCCGGGGAGCGAGGAACACCCCGCCCGCGACAACATTGAGCCGCGAGGTCAAGGCCCCGCTCAACGAGATTTCGGCCCCGCGACTGCGGATTGTCCCGATCTGATGGAAGACGTTCGAGCTGTTGAAACCGAAGGTCGGTTTCTGAAGGTCGAACAGGCCTGCGATCAGGGTCATCTTGCGGGTCGGTTTCCACCGCAGGCCCGCCTCGCGCTGGGTGGTCAGGATGGCCGGCAGTGGTTCATTGTGGTTGGCAGCGCTGGGCGGCGCCGTGCCGCTGTCCTCAAGCCCGCGGGCGTAGCCGGCATACAGGCTGAGCCGGTCGCTGAGGCTGGCCGCGCCAGTGGCGTTCCACAGGATCGGGATGGAGCGGGTCACTTCGGCCGGAAGACCCGGCAATTCGACCGTCTTACGATAGGCGGCGCGCGAGACGCTGACCCCGAACTCGCCGACCTTTTTCCACAAGCCGACATAGCTGAGCCCAAGTGTGCGCTGTTCGACCCGCTGGTGGGTGGTCGGCCCGAAATGAAACAAGGGCTCGGGCGAATCCTCGGCCTCGCCAACACGGGTCGGGCCGAGGTCAGCGACGTCGGAGCCGCCATATTCGCTTCGCCGGTCGCGGCTTCGAAGCGACAGATGAATTACGTGAAGCCGGGCGCCGTCGGCGATGCTGTGCGTGATCCGCGCCTCGCCCGAATCGGAACTGCTGTCGAGCGGGGGATCGGCGATTATGAGGCGCTCGGCGGAGCCGTCCGGCTGAAGATCGACCAAGAGGTTGGCGAAACTGGTCCGCGAATGAAACGCAGAGTGGAATGCGCCGAGCCGGACCTGCCAACTCTTCGACGGCGTCCACGCCGCCAGCAGCCCCTTGTTGGTCGCCGAGAAGCGATTGTCCGCCCACCACGGTCCGTCGAACTGGTGCGCCGGGGGAGTCGGCGGCAGGAAGTTGCCGGCGGGGATGTAAAAGGGGCCGGACTCATCATTAAAGTCGTGGTCGACTTGCCAGAAGGGGATCAGCTCGATGGTGTCGGTCGGCTTCCAGCGCAGGATCAGCGACTGGGCATGATTGGCGTTGCCGGTGCCGTCGGGATAGCCGACATGCCCGAAGCTGGCGCCATAACCCAGCGTCAGCCGGTCCTTGACCAGCGGCATCGATCCGGTCAGCTGCGCATCGTAGCTGCCGAAGCTGTCCCCGCTGAGCACCAGCGACGCGCCGGGCGCGAATGCCGGATGGACCAGGGCGACATCGACGATCCCGCTTGGGGCAGCGAAGGGATAGCCCTGGGCCGAAGGCCCGACTTTGATGCTGACCTGATCCGTCATGAGCCCGCTGAGCCCCAGCACAGGGTCGAAATAGAGCCCGTCGATGCGGACGTTGCCGGCCGCCGACGGCGAAAAGCCGCGGGCATTGTTGGCGTTGTAGATGCCGAGCGATTCGCGGCCGATCGAGAAGCCAAACGCGTCCTCGGCCTGCGTAATCGCATTGTCCGACGAGCGATCCTGGGCAGCCGCCGGGGCGGGGAGCCATGCCAGGGCGATGGCGAGACCGGAAGTCCGCGCCAAAAAGCGATTGAGCATGGCAAGGTCCCCTTTTCAATACCGGGCCTATGCCGCTTGGCGAGCGGATTCATCCGGCGTTCGACGGAAGGCGCAGCGGTTTCCACCAATGACCCGTGCACCCTGCGGCGAAGGACTTGATCCGCCGATTGGTCACGCGCCTTCCGAGAATGCCGCGGAGCAGTTCGTGGACAGCGCAAACCCGCGTTCCTTCAGCGACTCCAGCAATGCGAATTCGACGACCTGTGACTTGCCGCTGGCTAATAGCGTCGGCCGAATGTCCGCAATGGGTCGAAAGCGGACACATGAATTCAGCGAAGCGCCTTATTGCGCCGCCGACCTAAATATGGCCCCGCAACAAGTGGCGTCGGCGTTTCGGGGCCGACGCCGCGCTAGATTATTGGCGGAGCCGGTTGAAGGCGTGAGGCTGATCGGCGCGGTACGAATGTCGAGTCCGTGAGGAATTCGGCGGATGTCCGCTTTGGGTGGAAAGCAGACATAAGCTCAGCCTTGTCTTTCCTTTTTGCAGTAGTTCAGGGACAAGGCGCGTCCAAGGGGGCGCTATGATTTACAAGCGGGTAGCGGCACGGCTCAAGGCGCAAGACTGGCTCGCGATCACGATCGAAATCGGAATCGTCATCATCGGTGTGTTTATCGGCATGCAAGTGTCCAACTGGAACGCCGATCGGCTGGAAAAGCATGACATCCACACGCTTCTTTTCCAGCTTCGCCCGGAGCTCGAATCACGAACCCGAACCAGCGCGATCAATCACAATTATTACGCCATCACCGACCGCTATGCCAAAGTCGCGCTCGCGGGGTGGGCGGGGGATTCGCGCGTCACCGACCGTGATTTCGCGATCGCTGCCTATAATGCTAGCCAGATCATTAGTAGTTCTCTCGACGGCAACTCCTATTCGCTACTGCTGGGCGGAGAGCAGGTCCGCAAAATCGACGACCTGGTATTGCGCAGCGCGGTGGTGAGACTCTTGTCCTATGATTATAGCCCAGTAGCCCTCGCTGCCGTGCGCTCGGCCTACCGCGACGATGTCCGCAAGGTGCTGCCGCAAGCGGTGCAGGAAAAGGTTCGCGCGGAGTGCGGCGACCGGGTCGACGGCGACGGGCACACCGTGCTTGCGCCTAAGTGCACTATGGCGCTCGACCCCGCCTTGGCAGCAAGCGCTGCGCGCGCGTTACGCGCACATCCGGAACTCGCGGGCGAACTTCGCCAGCACCTGTCGCTGGTCGCGACCTACTTGTTCAACCTCGACCAGCTACAGCGGCGGACCAACGCTGTCCGTCAAGCGCTGGAGCCGATCAAATGAATCTGCGACCGCGCCATCGCCAAGCTGCACCAGGACTGCGCCAGGTCGAGAGCTATGCGAACCCGCTAAAGTCGATGACGCGCGCCTTCCCGCGCCCTATTCCCAATGTCCGCAATGGGTCGAAAGCGGACACATGAATTCAGCGAAGCGCTTTATTGCGCCGCCGACTTAAATATGACCCAGCCGCAAGTGTCGGCGGCGTTTCAGGGCGGCGCCGCGCTCGATTTCTGGCTGAGCCGGCGCGAGGCGTGAGGCGGTAAAGGTTTTCGTTGGGCTGGATTCCCGCTTTCGAAGGAATGACGCCTCGGTCGCTAGATATACCCCAGCCACCAGTCGCGGCGGCGGCGTTTGAGGGCGGCCATCCAGCGGGCGAGCGGGATCAGCAGAGCGATAACCAGCGCCCACACCAGATAGACCACCGGCAGGGAGTAACCGAAGCCGCTGGGCGGAGCGCCGCTAAACTCCCTGGCCAGCAAGTTGACGGCGGCCCCCGGCATGTTGACCGCAATGGCGACCAGCAGCATCAGCCCGTGCGCGATGTAGAGGTGGGCGACATAGGTGAACAGCGGCGTCCTCCCGAAGTCCAGCAACACCCTGGCCACCGGCCCGCGCAGATGCTGGAGGGCGAGAAACAGCAGCAGGGAAAGGCCGAGGGTGACGAAGACATAATCGGGCGACGGCGGGTATTTGGAGACGTTCAAGAAGGACATCATGGTGCGCCCCTGGCTCGGCTCGGCGACCCACGGCGCCGGATCGCCATAGCCATCGATCGCGCGCAGGATGAAGAAGGCGGCGAGCAGGCAGCAGGCAAGGACGAGGACGGCGCGCGTCCGCTCAGCCGGTGGCAGCCGGAACAGCGGGCCAAGCCCGAAGCCGAGGCACATCACCGACAGCCACGGGAGGACCGAATATAACGCAAAGATCGGCGTCCCGGGGACCGGTCCCGGGGCGAAGGCGAAGATGCGCAGGATGCCCGGCGCGCCGCTTGCTCCGGCAGTCAGCGGCACGGCGAACGGATAGAGCAGCAGCAGCGCGGCGCCGAACAGCAGTACCGCGCGCGGCGGCAAGCGCGAGATAAGCGCCATGGCGATCATCGACACGCCGATCGCCCAGATGACCTGAAGGAAGAAGAACGGCTCGCCGAAATTGAACCCGAACGAGACGAGCGTCCATTCGAGGACGACCAGCCAGGCGCCGCGCGTCAACAGGAAGCGTGACAGGTCGGCTGCGCTTTTGCCATTGGCCTGCTGAAACAGGATCGAGACCCCGGCAAGAAAGACGAACGTCGGCGCGCACAAGTGGGTCACCCAGCGCGTCAAATAGAGCGCGGGGTAACTTTTCAGCGGGTCGGTGGGATCGAAGGGACCGGGCGACGCGTGAAAGAAATCGCGGACATGGTCGAGCACCATGAAAACGATGACGAGCCCGCGCAGCATGTCGATGGCGTCAAGCCGGACCGCGCCGGCGCGCGTCAGACCGGCCGGGATCGGCTCGACCAACGGATCGCTGGTGACATCCACGCCGTTCGCCGCCGCACCTGTCGTGGCCATGCTATTTCCCCCGTAATCCGTCCTTTCGCTAGCACGGCGACGGAGGGAGCGCGAGGTTGTGACGGCTCGAGGGGAGTTTTACCTACTTGGCTTATCCTCCCTGGGGGGATAAGGAATAGAGATGGAGCATGAATCCCATCCCGAAATCGTCAAGCGGCTGAAGCGGGCCAACGGTCATCTGACGTCGGTCATCGCGATGATCGAGGCGGGACGGCCGTGCGTCGATCTTGCCCAGCAATTGCACGCGGTGGAGGCCGCAATCACCAACGCCAAGCGCGCGCTGATCCACGATCATATCGATCATTGCCTCGTCGACGGTATCGGGCCCGCGCACGCGCCGGCCGACGCGGTGCTCCAGGAATTCAGGGCGCTCACCAAATATCTATGAGGTTATCACGATGACGAACATTCGCGACTGGCTTGGGTTTGGCGGGCAACAGGCGGGCCACGGCCATGGCCACGAAGATGGTCACGGTCACGGGCACGGACATTCGGCAACGGGCGGCCATGGCCATGTCCATGGCGTGATCGATCCGTCGCTGACGACGTCGGACCGGGGCATCTGGGCGATCAAATGGTCGTTCGCCATCCTTGCGGTCACGGCCGCGTTCCAGTTCGTGATCGTGATGGTGTCCGGATCGGTCGCGTTGCTGGCCGACATGATCCATAATGTCGGCGATGCAACGACTGCGATCCCGTTGTGGTTCGCGTTCGTCCTGGCGCGCCGCAAGCCTTCAAAGACGTTCACTTATGGCCTTGGCCGCGTTGAAGATCTGGCGGGAATGCTGATTGTCCTGATCATCCTGTTCAGCGCGGTCTTCGCCGGGTACCAGGCCATTCATCGGCTGATATACCCGCAAGCGGTCAGCCATCTTGGGTGGCTGGCACTGGCCGGCTTCGTCGGCTTTGCCGGCAACGAGGCCGTCGCCGTGTTCCGCATCCGGGTCGGCCGGCAGATCAACAGCGCGGCCCTGATCGCCGATGGCTATCACGCGCGCACCGACGGGCTGACCTCCCTTGCCGTGGTCCTTGGCGCTGTCGGGGTGTGGTTCGGCTTTCCACTGGCCGATCCGCTCATCGGGCTGCTCATCACGATCGCCATCCTGGGCATCGTATGGCAGTCGGCCAAGGCGGTGCTGACCCGCTCGCTCGACGGGGTAGAACCCAGCGTGACCGCTGAAATCCGCCATGCCGCGGGGCATGTCGAAGGAATCACGGCCGTTACCGACGCCCGCGCGCGGTGGATCGGGCACAAGCTTCACGCCGATGTCGCGATCGCGGTCGATGAGGCGATCGGGCTACCGCAAGCGCTGAAGATCGTGCGCCAGCTCAAGGCCGAGCTGCTGGCCCACACGCCGGCGCTGGCCACAGTCAACGTGACGTTCGACCATAGCGAACTGGCGCGACTGGCGGAGCAGCCGAAAGGTGCCGGCGCTCAATAAGCGAAGCGGGCGGTGAGCCTGAGGTCGCGGCCGGCGAGCGGGGCATAATCCTTGAGCAGACTGGTCGAGCGGCGCGCCTCGACGTTGAAGATGTTGTCGAGCGCGAGCGACAGGGTCAGGCCCGGGCGTTCGGCCAGCGGCTTCCAGTCGGCCGACGCGTTGACCAAGGTGAACCCGGGCGTCGGCGTTTCGAGCGCCGCGGTGCGGCCGTGCGCGGCATCATGTTCGACCTCGAGCCGGCCCGACACCGGCCCGCGCTGCGCGGTAATGCCACCGGTGAGGCGCAGCGGCGGGATCAGCGGCGCCGGGCCAACGCCGCGGATGGTGGCGCGAGTTGCGTCGGCGCCGGCTTCGAGGCCCCAGCCTATGCCGGCGGCGGTTCCAAGCCGGGCCTGCGCCGACAGTTCGAAACCGAGGTAATCGGCGCGGCCCTGGCGGAAAGCGAAGACCGGCAGATTGTCACGCACCTCGCCGGTCGGCACCTGGTAGAGGAAGTTGGCGTAATGGCTGGCGTAAAGCGTGCCGTTGAGGTCGAAGGCACGGGTGTGATGGCCGATGGTCGCCTCGACGCCGAGGCTCCGCTCGACCTTGAGGGTCGGGTCGCCAAGCTCGAAGCTCGCATTGCCGCCGTGCGGACCGTTGGCATATAGTTCTTCGACGGAAGGCGCGCGCTGGGAACTGGCGAGATTGATCCCGACCTTCCATTGCGGGGTGAGCGAATAGTTCGCCCCGGCCGACAGCGACAAAGTAGTGAAGCGGCGCGACAAAGCGGGGTTCCCGACTACGTCGCTGGCGTCGGCGCTGTGGCGGGATTTCTCGACCCGTGCGCCGGCGGCCAGGCGCAAGGGGCCGAGGTCGATGTGCTGGACAGTGAACAGGCCGACATCGACCGCGCGGCTGGGCGGCAGATATTGTTCGTCGCCTTCGATCCGCTGACGGACGTCGAGCAATTGAAGGCCGCTGATCCCGCCCCATCCGCCGCGATCGCGCTGGATCAAGTCGGCGCGCGCCTCGCCGCCCTTCGAGATGACGGTGCTACCGACACTTCCATCGGCGGCGATTTCCTGGTGCTGATAGTCGCTGTAGCCGCCGCGCAGCTTCACCGCGCTGAACAGGCCTGCGAAGGGGATTTCAACGCGCGCGTCATAGCGGGTCTGGCCAACGTCGATGTGGGTATGTTCGGCCGGAATTGCCGGATCGAGCGAAAAGCGCACGGGCACCCCGTAGAAAGCGGTGTGGCGGGTAATCGAAAATCCCGCGTTGAGGCCGCCATCGATATACGCCAGTGACCCGGCGCCTTCGAACGTCCGCCCGTCGCTGTTGGGCAAGAGACCCTTGAGCGTGGCAAGGGCGCGGATGGCGGGATCGGCGCTCGCCGCCGCCTGTTGCCGGAGGGGCGAGGACAGAATGTAGCCGCCGGTCATCAAATCGTCATTGCCGGTCCAGCTGACGTCGGCATGGGCGACGAAGCCGCCGCCAAGCGGAACGTTGACCTGGCCATTGGCGAGCTTTTCATGCGCGGCAGTGGCATAGCCGAGCGTGCCCGATGCGCTGAGCGG
>JBDSMA010000041.1:0-2561 GCA_039916085.1 Sphingomicrobium sp. | reverse complement strand
CCAGTCGGTCTGGCTGTTGTCGAGGTCGCCGGCGTGAAGCCCGAGCCGGCGCGCATTGGCTTCCAGCGCGGTCGTCCCGACGACCAGCGCGATCACCACCCCGATCGCCAGCCGTCCCCATGGCTGTTTAGGGATGTCGCGGGTCGGCACCGGCTGGGCCTGGCCCGGCCGGTTGGACGCGGTCAGGCGCAGCCCGGCGGCGAGCGCGCCCTCGCGCTGGACGATACCGCGCGGCTCAGAACTGGAAGTAGATGAAGGCACTGCCTTTCCCCTGTTCCGCGACGATCGCCACCGCCATCACCGCCCAGATCGTCCCGAGCAGCAGCGGCGGCGTTCGCTCGATGGCGATTTCCAATGTCTAGTCGCGCATCGCCCAGTGCGCGGCGACAATCCCGCCGACGATTCCCACCGCATAGAGCATCGGCAGCAGCGCGATCATCGGCACCGGCGCCGCTGCCAACCCGGCCATCGACGTCAGCATCGTCGCCGCGCCATGAAAATCCTTGGCGCGGAAGAATACCCAGGTGATGTTGACCAGCACATAAGTGATGCCCCCGAACAGCAGCAGCATTCCGGGCCCCGGCCGGTACCCGGCGAAGCGCCCGCGCAACCAGCGCTCGGTCGACAAATAGAGGCCGTGCAACCCGCCCCAGGCGACGAACGTCCAGTTCGCGCCGTGCCACAGTCCGCCGAGCAGCATCGTCCCCATCAGCGCGGCATAGGTCCGTGCCGGGCCGTGGCGGTTGCCGCCGAGCGGAATGTACAGATAATCGCGCAGCCATGACGACAAAGTGATGTGCCATCGTCGCCAGAAATCCGAAAAACCGATTGCCGCATAAGGGAAGCGGAAATTGTCGGGCAAGGCGATGCCGAGGCACAGCGCGACCCCGATCGCGGTCGTCGAATAGCCGGCGAAATCGCAGAAAATCTGCCCGCTGAACGCCAGCGTCGCCACCCACGCGTCGAGCGCCATCGGCACGCCTTGGTGCGCGTCATAGACTTTTTCGACCACCGGACCGAGAAAACCGTCGGCCAGCACCACCTTCTGGAACAGGCCGAGCGTCACCAGCGCCAGCCCGAACAGCAATTGATGGAGGGTGGCGCGGCGCTCCTCGGCGAATTGCGGCACCAGCTCGGTCGGGCGCATGATCGGTCCGGCGACGAGGTGCGGGAAGAACGTCACGAAAAGCGCATAGTCGAGGAAGTTCTTGGCCGGCTTCGACCGCCGCAGATAGACGTCGAGTGTGTAGGACAACGTGGCGAAGGTGTAGAAGCTGATCCCGACCGGCAGCACGATCTCGTATTGCGCGGGTTGGTACTGAACCCCCACCGCGGCCGCCAAAGCGACGAAATTGGCCAGCAAGAACTGGCCGTATTTGAAGAATCCGAGCATGCCGAGGTTGACCACCACCGAGGTGATCATCCACGCCCGGCGGGTCCACGGCCGTTCCGATTTGACCATCGCCTGCGCCGCCCACCAGTCGACCACCGTCGAAATCCAAAGCAGGATGACGAACGGCGGATTCCAGGCGGCATAGAAGATGTAGCTGGCGACCAGCAGATTTACCTTCTTCACGGTCCACGGCAGCGGCAAATTGTGCAGCACAAGGACGATCGCCAGAAAGACGATGAAGGTCAGCGAATTGAAGATCATCGGGCGCCGCCCGGGCCGGTCATCGCCATGGTCACTGCATCCCCCCGGAGCAAATGCGACGCACTTTAGCAAAGGCGGTTACATCCCGCGCGGCGCGACTTTTAACCGACCGGGCGGCGAACGCAACCGTGTCGGCTTGCCCCTCGTCGTGCACGCCGCTAAGCGAGCGCCAACGCACCCATAGCTCAGCTGGATAGAGCGCTGCCCTCCGAAGGCAGAGGCCAGAGGTTCGAATCCTCTTGGGTGCGCCACAGCCGCAAACGCCGAGCGCCGGCGCTCACGCCGGAGACCAACTCTCCAATGTCTCGACGAAGCGGCTGAGCCAGGCGTTGGTCTGGTGGCCGTCGACGACGCGATGATCGATGGTCAGCGTAACATAGGCCATCGGCCGGATGACCATCGCGTCCACGCCGTCCACCGTCCGCACCACCACCCGTTTTTCGAGTTTGCCGACCCCGAGGATTGCCGCCTGGCCAGCGTGGAGGATGATCGGGCTGGCGAGGAGGCTGCCCGACACGCCGTGGTTGGAGATGGTGAAGCTGCCCCCCGACACGTCGGCCGCGGTCAGCTGTCCCGAGCGCGCCCGGCTGGTCAGGTCATCGAGCCTGGCGCCGATCGCCTCCAAACTCAGCGCCCCGGCGTCCTTGACCACCGGCACCACCAGCCCCTTGTCGCCGAGCGCGGTGCCAACGCCGATGTTGATGCTCGGCGCGATGGCGATGCGGTCGCTTTCCCACCGCCCATTGATCGCCGGGGCGACGGCCATCGACTCGGCGGCGGCCTTGACCAGATAGGCGGTGTAACTGAGCTTGATGCCCTTGGCGGCAAGGGCCGCCTTGTGCGAGGCGATGGCGCTGAAATCCGCCTCGAACAGCGCCGTGACATGCGGCGCCTCGGCGACCGCGCG
>JBDSMA010000040.1:0-4430 GCA_039916085.1 Sphingomicrobium sp. | reverse complement strand
TTGGGCGCGCGCAGCAGCGTATCGATCTTGCCGCCTTCGTCGAAGCTGTCGTCGGCGAGGAACTTGATCTTGGCGGCATATTTGGTGACGACCCGCCGCGCGACTTCCTTCTGGAAGAAGGCGGTGTTGGTTCTGAGCGCCTTGAGCACTTCCTCCTCGTCTTGGCCGAGCAGCGGCTTCACGAACACCGTGGCGTGGCGCAGGTCGGGCGACATGCGCACCTCGGTGACGCTGACCAGATGACTGGCCAGCGTCTCGTCATGCACGTCGCCGCGCATCAATATGTCGCTCAGCGCATGGCGTACCTGCTCACCGACGCGCAGCAAGCGGACGGAGCGGCCTTCGGGAGTTTCGACTTTGCGCATATTACCTCCCCTCCCGCTTGCGGAAGGGGTCGGGGGAGGGCCTGTTCAAGCCGTCCAACATGCCCTCCCGTAGCCCCTCCCGCGAGCGGGAGGGGGACTTGCCTACAGCGTGCGCGCGCGTTCCTCGACTTCGAACACCTCGAGGTTGTCGCCCGGCTTGATGTCGTTGGTGTCGGCCAGCAGCACGCCGCACTCCATGCCCGCGCGGACCTCGGCGACGTCGTCCTTGAACCGGCGGAGCGAGGAGATGGTGGTCTTCGACACGATGACGTCTTCGCGAGTCAGTCGAGCATGAAGCCCCTTGCGGATGACGCCTTCGAGCACGAGCAGGCCCGCGGCCTTGTCGCGCTTTCCGGCCGGGAACACTTCCTTGACCTCGGCGCGGCCGACGACCGTCTCGATGATCTCCGGACCAAGTTCGCCGGCCATGGCGCCCTTGATCCAGTCGGTCAGGTGATAGATGACGTCGTAATAGCGCATCTCGACCTTGGTGCGGTTGGCCGCCTCGCGCGCCTTGGCGTTGGGCCGCACGTTAAAGCCGATGATCGGCGCGCCGGTGGCGGCGGCCAGCGTGACGTCGCTTTCGGTGATCGCGCCGACCCCCGATTGCAGCACGCGGACCTTGATCTCGTCGGTCGAAATGCGGTTGACCGCACTGACGATCGCTTCGGTCGATCCCTGCACGTCGGCCCGTACGACGACCGGAAATTCGAGGATTTTCGAGGCACGGTCGGCGAACATGGTCTCAAGGCTGATCGGGGACGATGTCGTGCGCTTGCGATCGAGCAAACCCTGCCGGTAGAGCGCGACTTCGCGCGACCGCGCTTCGTTCTCGACTACCGTCAGCTGATCGCCGGCGAGCGGCACGGCGGCAAGGCCGAGCACTTCGACCGGGAAGGACGGGCCTGCTTCCTTGACCTGCCGGCCATGGTCATCGACCAGCGCGCGGACCTTGCCGGCAATGGCGCCGGCGACGAACACATCGCCGACCCGCAACGTGCCGCGCTGGACCAGCACAGTGGCCAGCGGACCCCGCCCCTTGTCGAGCTTGGCTTCGATTACCGTCGCCTCGGCCGGGCGCTCCGGGTTAGCCTTCAGTTCGAGGATTTCGGCCTGGAGGTGGATCGCCTCGAGCAGCCCGTCGAGGTTGGTCTTCTTGAGCGCCGACACTTCGACGTCCTGGACGTCGCCGCCCATGCCTTCGACGACGATCTCGTGCTGGAGCAATTCCTCGCGCACCTTTTGTGCATTGGCGCCGGGCTTGTCGATCTTGTTGATGGCGATGATCATCGGCACGCCGGCCGCCTTGGTTTGGTTGATCGCCTCGATCGTCTGGGGCTTCAGCCCGTCGTCGGCGGCCACCACCAGGATGACGATGTCGGTGACGTTGGCGCCGCGCTGGCGCATCTCGGTGAACGCCTCATGGCCCGGGGTATCGAGGAATGTGACCTTCGACCCGTCGGGCAGCGACACCTGATAGGCGCCGATGTGCTGGGTGATGCCGCCGGCTTCGCCCGACTGGACGTTGGCGCCGCGGATGGCGTCGAGCAGCGACGTCTTGCCATGATCGACATGGCCCATGATCGTCACCACCGGCGGCCGCGCCTGCAAGGTCTCGTCGGCATCGACGTCGCTTGCGCTGTCGATGTCGATGTCGCTTTCGCTGACGCGGATGATGTTGTGGCCAAATTCGGTGACCAGCAATTCGGCGGTGTCCTGATCGATGGTTTCGGTGACGGTCACCGGCATGCCCATCTTGAACAGCGATTTGACCAGGTCGGCGCCGCGTTCGGCCATGCGGTTGGCAAGGTCGGCAACGGTGATTGCCTCGGGCACCACGACGTCGCGGACCTGCTTGGCCGAGGGGCCCTGCGACATATGAGCGCGCTTTTCCTTTTCGCGCGCGCGGCGCAGAGCGGCGAGGCTCCGCGTGCGGCTGTCGTCCTCGCCGGTCAAAGCGCGGCTGACGGTCAGCTTGCCCGACTTGCGATGATCGTCGCGGCCGCGACCGGGACGGGCCGGCTCGGGCCGCTTGGGGGCATGGGCCGGGGCCGCGGCGGGGCGCGTGAAGCGCCGTTCCTCGTCGCGCGGAGCGCTGTCGCTGATGGCGGGGGCGACTTCGGCTACCGGTTCAGGCGGGCTGGCGGCCTCGTCGGCGGCGGTCTTGACGGCCTCGTCCTCTGTCCGGCGATTGTCTTCGGCGCGACGCTTTTCGTCCTCCGTCTGCTCGGTCTTCGCGCGATCTTCGCGGCGGCGGGCATCGCCAAGACTGGTCATCCGCGCTTCGGCGGCCTCGCGGAGCAGCTTTTCCTGCAATTCCTTGCGGGCGGCGATGTCGTCAACCGGCGCGCGGCGAGCGGGCGCGGCAGGCCTGGCAGCCGGTACGACGGGTTTGGGCGCGGGCGGCGGGGCGGCCTCGACCTTGATCTCGGGGGCGGCGGGAGAATTCTCGCCTGGCTTGCCAAGGATGCGGCGCTTCTTGACTTCGACCACCACGGTGTTCGATCGGCCGTGGCTGAAGCTCTGCTTCACCTTGCCGGTCTCGACCGTGCGCTTGACGCCCAGCGGCGGCCGGGTACCAAGCTTCGGCTTGTCGGTCTGGTCGGTCATGCGTTTCCTTCGTTTTCGAATGCGTCAGTCGATGCTGGCCCGCCGGCGTCGGCGCCGTCTAACCCAGCATCGGGATCAATGAAAGCGCGCCACCGGGCGATGGCGGTTGCCACGCGCCGGGCGGCGGCGGCCTCGGTCAGCGCGATATGTACCACATTTTCGCGCCCCAGGGCCATCGACAAGATGGAGCGGTTTTCCGGAAAGTTCAGGCCCGCCTCGGGGCCGCCGCCGACCCGCGCCCCAACCCTCAGGGCCTGGTCGAGCTTGCGGTTGCCGTCGTCGCTGGCGTCGGCGGCGTGAATCAGCAGGTGGACCTGGCCAGCGCGAGCCGCTTGCTCGATCCGCTCGGCGCCGGTCAGCAAGGCGCCGCCGCGGGCCTCGAGGCCAAGCCGGTCGAGCACCGCCTGGCGAAGCGCGGCCTCGATGCGCTGGCCCAGGTCGACCGGAATGGCCAGCGCCTGGTTCTTGAATGCGCGGGTCAGGGCGCCTTTCAGCTTGCCCTTGGCATTGGCCACGTCGAGCGCCGTGCGCCCAACCCCGATCCACGCGCCGCGGCCGGGCGCCTTGGCGCGCACGTCGGGCGCCACCTGGCCGTCGGGGCCAAGCGCAAGCCGAACCAGCTCGTCACGCGTCGCGGTGCGGCGCGTGAGGATACAGGTCCGCTCGCTCTCGCTTACGCCGGAATTATCGGTCCGCGTGTCATTCTGGGGATTCCGCATTCGCGTCCTCCCCAGTGGCAGCGGGCTTATCGTCCGCGGCGGCAGGCTCATCCTCGAACCAGTGGGCGCGCGCGGCCATGATGATCTCGTTGCCCTGCTCTTCGGTCAGATTATAATCGGCCAGCACGCCGCCCTTGTCCTCGGAGCGATTGCTTTCGACCCGGCGCCGTGGCTCGACCCTTTTCTTCTGAATCAGTTCGTCGGTGGCGAGGTCGGCAAGGTCGTCGAGCGTCAGGATCTTGGCCTTGCCCAGCGTCACCAGCATCGCTTCGGTCATGTAGGGCAGCTCGGCCAGCGCGTCATCGACGCCCATCGCCCGGCGGGTTTCGCGCGACGCGGCTTCGCGCCGCTCGAGCGCTTCGCCGGCACGGTTCTGCAATTCGCCCGCGATATCGTCGTCGAGCCCTTCGATCGAGGCGATTTCGTCGCTCTCGACATAGGCCACTTCCTCAAGGCTGGTGAAGCCTTCGGCGACCAGCAGCTGGGCGAGCGTCTCGTCGACGTCGAGTTCCTCCTGGAACATGGTCGAGCGCTCGACGAATTCGCGCTGGCGCTTCTCCGACGCGTCGGCCTCGGTCAGGATGTCGATCTGCGAATTCGTCAATTGGCTCGCCAGACGCACATTTTGACCGCGGCGGCCGATCGCCAGGCTCAACTGGTCGTCGGGCACCACGACCTCGATGCGGCTTTCCTCCTCGTCGATCAGGACTCGGCTGACGGTCGCCGGCTGGAGCGC
>JBDSMA010000039.1:0-3399 GCA_039916085.1 Sphingomicrobium sp. | reverse complement strand
GCGCCAACAATCTGGCGGCGGGCGAATCGATCGACATCGACGCGGTTGGAGCGGTTACGGCACTCAATCTCACCGCCGGCGACACCATCGCCGTCCTCAGCGGCGGCGCGATCTCGCTCGGCAATCTGTCGGCCGGCTATTTCGACCCAAGCACGGCCGCAGGCGCCGAATATAATATCGGCCTCAACGCCCACGGTACGCTGACCACCGGTACGCTGGCAGCCTTCAACAGCATCGGGCTGGCCGCGACGGGCAACATCTTGACGCAGTCGATCGCCGCCGGGGACATCTTCCTCGCGCTGGGCGGCAGCAACATGAGCTTCGGCCCCCTGACGGCGGGCGGCACCGCCTACCTCGCCAATTACTCAATGATGGCGCTGGGCGGCACGATCGCCGGCAGCTTCGACCCGACGCCGATCCTCGGCGCCGCGCCGGTCGCGAGCGGCGGTTCGATCCTGTTCAATGGCAATATCCTGGCGGGCTCGCTGGTTGCCAACGCCGGAACCAGCTTCACCGCCAGCGACCTCAATATCGACGGGCTGATGCTGATCCAGGCCGGAACCTCGATCTCGACCGGCGGAATCAACGCCGGGGGCGCGGTCGAATTCTCGGCTGGCGATGTCGCTCACCTGACTACCGGTTCGATCCTGACCGGCGACATCTTCGCCGCGGGGTCCATCTCGCTCGGCGCGGGCGCGAGCATCGGCGCCGGTGACCTGTCCGCGGGCAACAGTGTGACATTGTTGTCGGGCGGCAACATCGATGTCGGCAATGTCAGCGCGGGGGTTCCGCAGTTCTTCGCCTTTACCCCGTCATTCGAAGGCGCGGTGTACGACATCGCGATCAATTCGGGCGGCGCGGTCAGCACCGGCGACCTTACCGCGAGCCACGACATATTGCTCGCCGCCACCGGCACTCTCGATACGACCGCGATCGACGCGGGCCATGCGGTGGTCGCGCTGAGCAATGGCGCCATGCATCTTGGCCCGGTCAACGCGCTTTCGCTCTTCTATGTCGGCGGCACCGGAATCATGGCTACTGCCGGCCAAATCGGCAGCAACTTCAGCCTGGCCGGGCTTGTCCTTGGCCAGACCAATGCCAGCGGCGGGACAGTGACCATCGGCGGCAACGTGTCGGCCGGCAGCATGTCCGCTTATTCGACAGGCAATCTCACGGCTGGCGCCATCACCACCACCGGCGATACCTTCGCCGGATCCCTTGCCTCGGTCCAGCTCGGCGGCATGACCGCTGGCGGAAATGTCCAAATCGCCGCAAACGGCGGGTCGGCCACGACTGGCACCATCGGCGGCAACCAGAATATCGGAATCCATGCGTCGACCACAATCGGTACTGGCGCGCTCGGCGCTGGGGGGAACATCAACCTCGACGCGGGGACGGGCATCACCGTCGCCGGGGCGATCAACGCCGGTAGCAATGTCGACATGCTATCGACCAGCGGCCCGATCAGCGTCCAGGCGATTCGCGCCGGCCAGACGGTGGATCTGGAGACCGGCGGAACGGTCAGCGGCACAACCATCAGCGCGGGCGATTCGATTGGCGTGTGGGGCGGAGGCGGAGTGACGCTGACCAACCTGGATGCCGGTATCTCCGGCCCCTATCATTCCGAAGGTCCAGTCGATTACCACATCGGCGTCGGCAGCGACCATGATGTGACGGTGGGGAATCTCCACGCGGCTGGCGATGTCGTCTTTGCCGCGGGCGGAAACCTGCTGGCTAATACAATCGTATCGGGTGGCAACGTGCTGGCGATGATCGGCGGCAACGGCGGGTTCGGCGCCATCACCGCTGTCGGGGGCTTGGCCCTGACGGGTTACGACATGCTCGCCGCAGCCGGCGGACATGATAACTTCGATCGCCAGTTCGTGTTCGATGCGATCGATGGCGGAACAGCAACCCGCACTGGCGGATCGGTCAATCTGACTGGGGCGGTATCGGCCTACCAAGTTGATGCGCGGGTCGGTCAGAATCTCACGGCCGGCGCGATTACTGCCCACAATAAGCTGGAGGCCGATGCCGGCGGCACGTTGACAGCGGGCGCCATCACCGCCGGCCATGCGATCGAACTGCTGGCCGATGGCGCGATGATCACCGGAAACCTGTCGGCGGGACTCGTCAACCCGATCGCCGCGGTGGATCAATATTCGGTCGGGCTGCGGTCACGCACCTCGATCGCGACGGGCGACATCGCGTCGGCCGATTTTGTCGGCATGGCCTCGGCGGGGTCGATCCTGACCGGCGATGTCGCCGCCGGCGGCGATGTAATCGCGCTGGCCGGAAGCACCGTCCATCTCGGTGCGGTCACCGCCAACAGTGAGGGCAGGCTGCTAATCGCCGGGTTCGGGACGCTCGCGTCTGGGGGCGGCTATGACCATCCTGATAACGCGCTGCTTCTCGCGGCGGTCGATGGAGGCACGGCGGTTGCCACCGGCGGATCGGTGACGTTGGGCGGCCCCGTGTCGGCCGGCCGGATCGATGTTCTCGCCGGTGGCGATTTCACCAGCGGCGACATTGCGTCGAACGATATGCTGGCGCGGACCGGCGGCACGGCGTTCCTCAATGGGCAATGGACCAATGGCAAGACATCGCTGTGGTCTAACGACATTGCAATCGGCTCAGGGGGCGGGATCAGTGGCAACGAAATCGTGCTGGTTTCGACCAATGCCACGCAGACGATGGTTGGCGGCGGATTGAGCGGCACCGGCTATCTGCTCGACGGGGCCGAGTTCGGCCGGCTGTCGGCTCCATCGCTGGCCATCATTGGCACAACCAACGCGTCGGCCGCGATCGACATGCTGATCGGCGATCTCAGCCTAAGCGGCAGCGAGGGGACCAAGCAATATTCCTTCATAGTCGCGAATCCGGACCTGCAAAGTATTGGCGGCCGCATGCGCGTCGTCGGCAACGTCATCGGCGCCAACTTCTCAAGCGGCAATGCGGTCAATTTCGAGGCCGGACTGGTCGAGGTCGACGCGGCCAACGCGACGATTGCGTTGGGTGGTGTCGGTACTCCGCTAGGGGGCGTGCTCAACTTCGACACGCCGAACCTGCACGTCGCCGAAGCGTCGCTCCTCGATAAATTGGCCGCGGATCCCAACTTCGCCAATCG
The DNA here is from genome assembly GCA_039916085.1 of Sphingomicrobium sp. GTDB lineage: Bacteria > Pseudomonadota > Alphaproteobacteria > Sphingomonadales > Sphingomonadaceae > Sphingomicrobium. The sequence continues at coordinate 272 of JBDSMA010000039.1, read as the reverse complement.
CGATCTTGAGCTGCAAACCGCACTAGCGACGGCGCGGCCCGACGGAGTGGTTCGCGCCAACGAGATCTACGTGATCCTTGGCACGGGAGCGACCCTGACGACTGCCGCGGTTCCGGCCACGGCCACTGCGCCGTACACGGTGTTTGTGCAAAATACGGGCACGCTCGATCTGCGCGCCGGCTTCCTCGCTTCCATTGCCGACATCGTCGCGCCGGAGGGCATGGCGCCCGGGTCAATCGACTTGGTTGTCAACGGCCAGCTGACGGCCGAGG
>JBDSMA010000038.1:0-8641 GCA_039916085.1 Sphingomicrobium sp. | reverse complement strand
GGGTTCCGACAGCGTAAGCGGATCGAGCGCCGCAGTGCCCGGCGCGCAAGGCAAAGCGGTCGAGCTCCGTTACGATTTTGGCCGCGTCTCGGGCTACGCTTACATGCGGCGCAAGGCAGCGCTTGCTTTGCCCGCGAATTACGTAATTCGATTCAAGGCCCGCGGCAGCGGCGGGCGCAACGACCTCCAGCTCAAGCTCACCGACGGCGACAATGTGTGGTGGAAGGTGTGGCGCAATTTTCGGCCCTCGGCATCGTGGCAGGAAATGGTTGTCCCGGCGGGCGAGATCGGTTTCGCGTGGGGACCCACCGACGACAAGACGCTGCGCCACGCCGACGGCATCGAGTTTGTGGTCGCGCGCAATCGCGACGGCGGCGCTGGCCGCATCGCCATTGACGAACTGCGGATCGTGCCTTTGCCCGGCGCGCCCAGCGCGGCTCCGGCGGCCGGAAACAGCGCCAATGTCGCGCTTTCTGTCTTGGCAAAAAGTAGTCCGCGCGGCGCCTTCCCTCGAGCCTTTATTGGTGAGCAGCCCTACTGGACGCTCGCCGGATCGGATGGCGGCAAGATCGCCGCGCTGATCAGCGAGGATGCCAGCATCGAGCCGGCCAAGGGCAGCTATTCGATCGAGCCGATGGTGGTCGACGGCGGGCGGCGCTTCAATTGGGCTAATGTGGAGGCGCGCCAATCACTTGAGGATGGCCGCCTGCCGATCCCAAGCGTCCATTGGACGGCTCCGGGCTTCACGCTCGACACGACCTTGCTGGCCGATTCCGCTGGGCGCGCAGCCTATGCCGCCTATCGCTTGATTAATCGGGGCCAGGCGCGGCGCAGTCTTGAGCTGCGGCTTGGAATCCGGCCGTGGCAGGTCAACCCGCCGACGCAGTTTCTCGCCCAGCAGGGCGGCGTGAGTCCGATTGCGATGATCGGCCAACACGGCAACCAACTGCTAATCGTCCAGCCGCAGAGCGACGGTGACCCGCCCATCACCCGTCGCCTGCGCTACGCCCCCGATGGCCAGATTGACCGGCAGACGCCGGGAGCAGCGCCGAGCAAGGATATGTTGAGCGCGGATCTCGTCTATCGACTGATGCTCAATCCGGGTGAGGCCCGCCGGATCGTTCTCCAGTTCCCTCAAGGCGCGACCCTATCCCCGGGTTTCGAACGATCCCGCGCCGACACCATTGCCCATTGGCGCGCCGTGCTCGGCCGTGTGGCGATCACCGTGCCGCCGTCGAAACAGGCGTTTGCCGACACCGTCGCGTCGGCCTTCAGTCAGATCCTCACCAGCCGCGACGGACCGATGCTCAAGCCCGGTACGCGCAGCTACGATCGGGCGTGGATCCGCGACGGGGCGATGATGTCGGAAGCTCTGCTGCGCATGGGCCGCGCCGATGTCGCGCGCGCTTTCGCCGACTGGTACCGGCCGAACCTGTTCGACAGCGGCAAGGTGCCGTGCTGCGTCGATTTTCGTGGCGCCGACCCGGTGCCCGAGAATGACAGCCAGGGCGAATATATTTTTCTTGCGTCCGAGCTGTATCGCTTCACCGGCGACCGCGCCGCGCTGGAGCGCGACTGGCCCGCCGTGCTCGCCGCGACGCGCTACATGGACCGACTTCGCCTGACCGAACGGACGGCGGAGAACCTCAGGCCCGGCAAGCGCATGCTTCATGGGCTGATGCCGCCGTCGATCAGCCACGAAGGCTATTCGGCCAAGCCGCAATACAGCCTGTGGGACGATTTCTGGGCATTGCGCGGCTATCGCGACGCGGCCGATATTGCGCGCATGCTGGGCAAGCCCGAGGCGCCCACCATGGCCGCCGCGCGCGATCAGTTCTCCGCCGACCTCCACGCCGCGATCCTTGCCGCGCGCGACCATTGGCGCATCGGCTTCATCCCTGGCGCGGTCAGCCTCGGCGATTTCGACGCGACCTCGACGACCATCGCGCTCGATCCGGGCAATGAGCAGGCGCAGCTCGATCCGGCGATGCTGCACGCAACGTTCGAGCGCTATTGGCAAGAGTTCCAGACCCGCGCGAAGGGGACTCGGGCGTGGAAGGACTACACGCCTTACGAAACGCGGATGATCGGCAGCTTCGTTCGCCTGGGGTGGCGCGAACGGATCGATCCGCTGCTTGCTTTCTTCATGGCCGACCGGCGCCCGGCGGGATGGAATCAATGGGCCGAGGTGGTTGGCCGCGACCCGCGCGAGGTTCGCTTCATCGGCGATATGCCGCATGCCTGGGTAGCGTCGGACTTTGTCCGCGGTGCGCTCGATATGTTCGCCTGGGACCGGCGCGACGACGGCGTGCTGGTGCTCGGCGGCGGGCTGTCGGCCGACTGGCTGGCCGGTGACGGCTCGGCCATCCGCGGGCTTGCAACGCCCTATGGCGAGCTTGATTTCGCGATGCGTGGCGACGCCCGCCATCTGATCGCGACCATCGGTGGCAGCGCCCGCCCGCCGGGCGGCTTCCGGTTGGCCTGGCCGTTCGACCGAACCCCGCCCGGGGCACGCGTCGATGGCCGGGCGATGGCCTGGCGGGATGGCGCGCTGACCATCCCCGCGACCGGCCAACCGATCCGCGTCGAGGTCGGCCAATGATATTCTCGGCTTCCCCAATCAAGGACCAGCAATGACCAATTTCCCCGACGGATTCCTGTGGGGCGCCGCGACCGCCGCTTACCAGATCGAGGGCTCGCCGCTGGCCGATGGAGCAGGAGCCAGCATCTGGCAGCGCTTCAGTCACGATCCGCGTTTGATGGCCGTCAAGGGCGACACCGGCGATGTCGCTTGCGACCATTACAACCGGATGGAAGCCGACGTCGCACTGATGAAGCAGCTGGGATTGCAGGCCTATCGCTTCAGCGTCGCCTGGGGGCGAATCCTTCCCGAGGGGACCGGGCAGGTCAATGCCGCGGGCCTCGATTTCTACGAACGCCTGGTCGACACCTTGCTCGAGCACGGGATCGAGCCGCTGCTGACGCTCTATCATTGGGACCTGCCCGCGGCCCTCGACGACCGCGGCGGCTGGCTCAACCGAGATATCGCCGGCTGGTTCGCCGACTATGCGCATATCCTGTTCGAGCGGCTCGACGGACGCGTGAAAAAGTGGGTGACGCTCAATGAGCCGTGGGTGGTGACCGACGGGGGCTATCTCCACGGCGCGCTCGCGCCCGGCCACCGCAACATGTTCGAAGCGCCGATCGCCAGCCACAATCTGATGCGCGCGCATGGCGCCGCTGTGAAGGCTTATCGCGAAGTTGGTGCGCACGACATCGGCCTGGTCGTCAACATCGAGCCAAAGGTCCCTGCCAGCGATAACCCCGAGGACATTGCCGCGACCGCCCGAGCCGACGCCTATATGAACCGTCAGTATCTCGATCCCGCGCTAAAGGGCGCCTATCCCAATGAACTCGCCGGCATTTTCGGCGAAGCGTGGCCCGAATGGCCCTCGTCGGACCTCGCCGACATCGCTCAGCCGGTCGATTTCATTGGCATCAATTATTACACCCGCAACGTCGTCCGCGACGACCCGGCGCAATGGCCGCTTCGCGCCAGCATGGTGATGCAGCCGGGCAAGACCTACACTGAAACCGGATGGGAGGTTCACGCCCCGGCGCTTAAAGAGGTGCTGCTGTGGTTCAAGCAGCGCTATGGCGACACGCCCCTGTACATCACCGAAAATGGCGCCGCCTTCTACGATCCGCCGGTCGCCCCGACCGAGGGCGTGAGCGATCCACTGCGCGTGTCCTACCTGAAGGCGCATATCGCCGCGGTCGGTGAAGCGATCGCCGCCGGCGTCGATGTCCGCGGCTATATGTGCTGGTCGCTGTTCGACAACCTCGAATGGTCATTGGGCTATTCCAAGCGGTTCGGAATCGTCCACGTCGATTTCGCCAGCCAGGAGCGGACTCCCAAGGCCAGCGCCAAACTCTACAGCGAAATAATCGCGACCAATGGCGGCTGCCTGGGCGCCTAAGGCCGCCAGAGAATGTGGTGCCCAGGAGAGGACTCGAACCTCCACGCCCTTGCGAGCGCCAGCACCTGAAGCTGGTGCGTCTACCAATTCCGCCACCTGGGCACAGGTGCATCGTCTGCTTGGGTAGGCGGCGGCGCTTAGAAGGCGGCACCTCCCCCTGTCAACCACCGCGTGGGCGCTGACCCGGCCCTTGCGCGGCGGACGGGCATGGGACACAGACGGCGGCGAATCCACGTTGCAGCAGCAGGCTCGCTTATGCCCTTTTCCAGCGACAGCCCGATCGTCACCGTGCTTGGCGGCGGCGGCTTCATCGGCCGCTACGCGTGCGAGGCATTGCTCAGGGCCGGCGCCCGGCTGCGCGTCGCCCAGCGCGACCCCAAACGCGCTTATTTCCTGCAGCCGCTCGGCGAGATGGGGCAGGTCAACATCGTTGCCGCCGACTTCGCCCGCCCCGCCACCATCGAGCGCGCGGTCGCGGGCGCCGACGCTGTCGTCAATCTGGTCGGGGCGTTCAGCGGCAACCTCCAGGCGATCCACGTCGACGGCCCGCGCCGGGCGGCCGAGGTAGCGCGTGCTTCGGGCGCTTCGGCCTTCGTCCATGTCTCGGCGATCGGCGCCGATGCGGCGAGCGAGTCCATCTACGGCCGCACCAAAGGCGAAGGCGAGGCCGCCGTCCGGGCTGCCTTCCCCGGCGCCACCATCCTGCGTCCAAGCGTCGTGTTCGGCGCCGAAGACGCTTTCACCAACCGCTTCGCGTCGCTCGCCCGGTTGCCGGTCATGCCGGTCATTGCGCCGGGCAGCCGGTTTCAGCCGGTGTTCGTCCGCGACCTTGCCCAGGCGGTGGCGATGGCCGCGCTCGATCCCGCCAGGTTCGGCGGCAAGAGCTTCGACATTGCCGGCGCCGAAGTGCTCACCATGCGCGTCCTTATCGAGCGGATCGCCCGGCTTGCCGGCCAGTCTCCGGCGCTGGTCGATCTGCCCGATTTCGCCTCCGCCGCGCTGGCCAGCCTCGGCTTCCTGCCCGGTGCGCCACTGACCCGCGACCAGTGGCTGATGCTTCGGCACGACAGCGTCGCCGCACCCCGCAGCGCCGGATTGAACGCATTCGGGATCATCCCCGCCACCATCGATGCGGTTGCGCCCGAATGGCTCGACCGGTTCCACAAGGGCGGGCGGTTTGCGCCGCGCGCCGGCATGTCCGGAAAGGTCAGTCTCTGATGCCCGTCCTGCTGCTCGTCATCATCCTCGGCATCGTCGAGGGGCTGACCGAATATCTGCCCGTCTCCTCGACCGGCCATTTGATCCTCGCCACCGAATTGCTCGGCTTCAATGCCGAGAAATGGGCGCTGTTCAATGTCGCCATCCAGCCCGGCGCGATCCTCGCCATCGTCGTCCTCTACTGGCGGACCTTCGCCGACGTGCTCGTCGGCCTGTGGCAGCGCGACCGCACCGCGTGGATTTTCACCCGCAACCTGCTCATCGCCTTCTTCCCCGCCGTCGTCCTCGGCCTCGCCCTCGGCAACATGATCGACCTGCTCCTGGAAAACGCCACGGTCGTCGCTTGGGCGCTGATCATCGGCGGCATTGCCATCCTTCTGGTCGAGCGCTTCATGCAGCCGCCCGCCGCGCCGGGCAGCAAGTCGCCGGAAGCGGCGGTCGCCGCGGTCACTCTTCGCCAGTCGGTGATGATCGGCCTGTTCCAGTGCCTCGCGATCATCCCCGGGGTCAGCCGCTCGGGTGCCACCATCATGGGCGCGGTGGCGATGGGGGTCGACCGCAAGACCGCCGCCGACTTCAGCTTCTTCCTCGCCGTGCCGACGCTGACCGGGGCGACAGTGCTTCAGCTCGCCAAGCACCATCATGAAATGGAGCCGGGGATGACCGGCCATATCCTGCTCGGCGCGTTCATCGCGTTCCTGGTAGCGATCGTCGTGGTCAAACTGTTCGTCGCGTTCATTCAGCGCAACGGTTTTTCTCTATTCGCCTGGTATCGCATCGCCGCCGGCGCCTCGGCCCTCGTCTGGTTGGCGCTGCGCTGACGGTTAAATAGCCCTCAAGCCTTTGACCTTTAAGCAAAGCCTGTCATTCTGCCACGCGAATCGCGGGAGTTTCGCCATGCGCCTGTTCAATGCCACCCTCGTCGTCAGCCTCGCCGCCGGTCTCGCCGCCGCGCCGGCCTTCGCCGCGCCGCAGCCTGCACCAAGGCCAGCGCCGATTGCCGTTCCGCCCGAGCTGTCCGACCCGGCGCTGCCGGATAAACTCGGCCGGATGTCCGGCGCCCTGACCAGAGCGGTGATGGATATGCCGGTCGGTGAGCTGGAAGCGGCGATCGAGAACCGCCCCGTGACCCCCGCCGACAAGGCTCGCCGCGTGCGCGACGTCGCCGCCAGGGGCGATCCGAACGTCGAACGGCGCATCGCTGCCGAAACCGCGGCGTCGGGCCGGGCGATGCAAGGGATGACCAAGGCCTTGGTCGCCTCGATCCCGGCGATTCTCGCCTCGCTCGGCAACGTCCAGGTCGAACTCGAGAAAGCCGTCGCCAATCTCCCGGACCCGACCTACCCAAGGCGGTAAATTTTATCGTGCCGCCGGTGGACTGACGCCCACCGAACGCTAAAGCTGCCGCACCATGTGGCAGCTGTTCCAATTCCCGCTTTGCCCCTTTTCGCGCAAGGTCCGCCTGGTCCTGGGTGAGAAGGGCGTCGCGCATGAGCTGGTGCGCGAAAATCCGTGGGAGCGGCGCGACGAATATATCGACCTAAACCCGGCCGGCGAGACCCCGGTGCTGGTCGATACCAGCGCCGGCATCACCCTGATCGGATCGCAACCAATCGTCGAATATTTCGACGAGACGGTCGACAAGATGCCGATGATCCACGGCAACGCCGTGGCCCGCGCCGAAATCCGCCGCCTCGCCGAATGGTTCGACGAGAAGCTTTACCGCGAAGTCGTCGAGCCGCTGATGCACGAGCGGATGCGCAAACGCCTGGTCAGCCGCGAATCGCCCGACACAAGGGTGCTGCGCGACGCGATGCGCACCGCCAACGGCCACCTCGATTATCTTGACTATTTGCTCGATCACCGCCGCTGGCTGGCCGGCGCGGGATTGAGCCTCGCCGACTTCACCGCCGCGGCGCATTTGAGCGTGGTCGACTATCTCGGCGCGCTCGACTGGCGTGGCCACAAGCAGACCAAGGACTGGTACGCGGTGATGAAGTCGCGGCCGTGCTTCCGTCCGCTGCTAGGCGAACGCATGGAAGTCATCGTCCCCCCCGCGCATTACGACAAGGTCGATTTTTGACAAGCAGGCTTTGCCGAACGGGACTGGAGAGCGAATGAAATTGCATCCACGGCGGATTGAGGATTTTCGCAGCGCCCTTGTCCGATGCGCCTGCAGTCTGACCCAGGTCGAAGCGTTTCCAGGGGCTACGCAATATTCGTCGAGTCCGATAATTCTGTGCAGCTTCGAAACAGCCGACGAAGCGGTGATCAAAGCGGCAGCGGAGGAGGCGAGCCGCCTCGTCAGCGCGCGGCTGGGCATTCAGGTCGGCTGGGGGTTTGAAGCCAAGAGCGATCACGAGGCCCTGTGCTGGGTTGAGTATTTCCCCGGTGGCACCCACCCGGGGAGCATTATGTTCGCCCTTCAGGCGCTTCAGGCCGGCTTTGCTGCCGCGGCGGCCAGGTCAGGCAACGACGGACACATCAGCGCCGCAGCCTATGAAATGGAGCAGCTGGCAGCGACCCCCTCGCCGGAGATTTTCATCCAGTCCCAATTCCTGATTTCGGCGGCACGCAACGCCGGCGTCCCGGTCCAGAATATCGCCGGGACCAATGTCGGCTGGCAATTTGGCTGGGGCAGCCGATCCGACCTCTTCTTCATGACGGCCTCGCTGGGTGATTCCGTCCCGGGGCATCAACTGACCTGGAGGAAGCCGCTCACCAAGCAAATGATTCGGGAACTTGGGTTGCCAACGCCGGACTGGCGCACGCTCGGCCCCGACGACGACGCCGTACGGGCCGCCTATGCGATCGGCTGGCCTTGTGTCGTCAAGCCAATCGACCAGGCCTTCGGACTCGGCGTCACCGCGAACCTGCAGACGCCGGGCGAGGTCAATGCGGCGGCGTTGATCGCACGGCAATGTTCGCACGACATCATGATCGAAGCGCAGGAAGCAGGCGCCGATTACCGCCTGATGGTGGTCGACGGTCGGCTCATCGCGGCGGTGCGGCGCGAACCCCCGGTCGTCGCCGGCGACGGACAGCGGGATATCGCCGCGCTTCTGGCCGAGCTCAACGGCGGCCGCGACGGGACACGCGCGAGAGGCTATCTGTTGCCGATTGAGGCGGACGCGGCGCTCGCCTCGACCCTCGCGCGGCAAGGCCTGTCGATGACCTCGGTCCCGCCGAAGGACGCGACGGTCCCGCTGCGTTCGATCGCCAATTTTTCGACCGGCGGCTCGGCGGCTGATGTGACCGACACGGTGCATCCGCAGGTCAAGGGGATGGCGGAGCTGCTGGCCACGGCCGTCGGGCTGCGAACGGCGGGGATCGATTATATCACCAGCGACATCAGCCGATGCCATGCCGACGCCGGTGGCGGGTTTATCGAGGTCAACGCCATGCCGCGGCTGCGCCTGCTGATGCTCGACGGCCATAAAGAG
>JBDSMA010000037.1:0-2455 GCA_039916085.1 Sphingomicrobium sp. | reverse complement strand
CCGCGATTCGCCCTGGAAGTACCGGCCGCGCGGTCTCCGGCTATCAGGCTGCGGTGCTCGATCCCGCCGGACAGCCGCTGGCCGAGGGCGAGGGCCGACTCGCCATCAAGGGTCCGACCGGCTGCCGCTACCTCGACGACCCGCGCCAGGCCGATTACGTCCAAAATGGATGGAATATCACGGGCGACACCTACCGCCGCGATGATGACGGCTATTATTGGTATCTCGCCCGCAGCGACGACATGATCGTCAGCGCCGGATACAACATTGGCGCCCCCGAAGTCGAAAACGCCCTCCTGGGGCATGCGGCAGTCCTCGAATGCGGGGTGATTGGGGTACCGTGCGAAAAGCGCGGACAAAAGGTCAAGGCGTTCATTGTCCTGGCACCCGAACACACCCCCGGTGAGGCCTTGATTGCCGACCTCAAGAATTTCGTAAAATCAACCATTGCTCCCTACAAATATCCCCGCGAAATCGAGTTCGTCGAGGTTCTACCCAAGACCGCGACGGGCAAATTGCGGCGCAGAGAGTTGCGGAACCGCTGAATTCGTTTCCCCGCGAAGGGAGTCGCTCAACGGGAAAACACCGCGCCGTGCGGCTTGCCCTCGCCGGTCCAGCCGTGCGGCCAGCGGCGAGTAGCAAAGCTGATGCCGGGCCTGCCATCCTCCCCCCGGAACGCCTCGTCGATGCTCAGCGCGCCGCTCTTCTCGTCGAGCCGGAGCAGATACATGCGGTCGCCCGACTGGCCCGAGGTCACGACCATCCGCCGCGTCTTGGCGTCCCAGCTGGTCCAATGCGGCAAATAGGCATCGCTGATCGTCAGCCGCGACACCTCCTTCGGTTGCTCGCCATTGGCGATGTCGAGCACGATATAACCGTGCACCGCCGGTACGCTCTGAACCAGATAATGGCCGGCGATGGTCGGCACGCCGCACCCGGCACCGGGAAAAACATGGATCAGCTTCGACTTCAATTCGTCATCCGCCATCCCGGTCAACCGCTCGATCCCGCATGACAAGGTCTGGACATAGACCGCCCCGTCGGGCCCGACCCGCGGCTCCTCCGGATTGATATGGGCGAAGCGCTCGGTGCCCTCGTCTAGATATGCGGTCCTGAGCAGTTTCAGATCCGACAGCCGCCACAGCTGCACCGTGGTCCCCGCGATATCCTCGCTGTGCATCGACGAGTTGGTCGACACCACCCGGTCGATCCCCGGCAGCACGGCCAGGCTATACGGCATCATCAGCGCATTGGGGAACGCCGGGTCGACATTGCCCGCCGCGCGCACCGCCTTGCCCGCATCGTCGATCTCGACCAGCCCGCCGCCCATCGCCATCGGGCCATGGCCCATCGCGCCCGCAACATGCTGGAACGACGCCAGTACATGGCCATTGGGCAGCCGCACGAAGCTGTGCGGCCTCGAAAATCCCGCCAGATCGCCGAACGACGCCGCCACCTTGGGATGGAGCGGATCCTTGAGGTTGAGGACGAACGTCCGGCCCGCGTCATGATCGTTGGCGAACAGCATCCCGCTGTCGGGCATGACATATTCGGTATGATGGATGCGCACGCTGGCCTGGTCGGTTTCAACCGTGGTCAGCAGCTTGCCATAGGTCGTCGAACCCGGATCGCTGTCGAACACCGCGAGAAAATCCTTGCCCTTTTTATCCTGATCCCCGGTCCAGACGAACAGATAATGGCCCGCCGCCTTCGGCTCGGCGGCGGTCGACGGCGCCGGCAAAGCGGTAAGGCACAGCAATAACAGGCTGAACAATCGCAGCATCGTTCCCTCCCCCGGGTTGTGAACGCTTACGCTTACTCGAATTCCACGATTACCTGATCGACCGACAGGCTCTCGCCGACCCCGGCCGACACCGTCTTGACCCTGGTCGCCTTGGTCGCGCGCAGGATATTTTCCATCTTCATCGCCTCGATCACCGCGACCGGCTGCCCGGCCTCGACCGTGTCGCCGGCCTTGACCTCCAGCCGGGTCAGCAGCCCCGGCATCGGCGCGATCAGAAAGCGCGACATGTCGGGCGGCAGTTTCTCGATCATGTGCCGCGTTAAATCGGCAACATGCGGCGCCAACACCTGCACCGTGTGCGCCGCCCCGCGCGTGGTCAGCCGCCAACCGCGGCCATCGCGCGCCACCTGCACGATCCGCCGGCGGCCATCGAGGTCGGCGACGATCAATCGCTGCCCCGGGACATAATCGGCGATGACGTCGATCTCTTCCTCGCCATCGATGCTGACCAGCAATCCGCCGTCGTACGGCTCGACCGCGACCGCGAATTCGTCGGCCCCAAGCCCTGCGCCAGCAGCAGAAGCGACGCGCACGACATAGTCGCCGTCGGGAAACACCGGCCCGCCCAATTGCCCGTCGATCAGCGCCGCGCGCGTCGCGTGGGTCAGCGCCACCAGCGCCCCGATCGCGGCCAAATCACCAAGCAATAAC
>JBDSMA010000036.1:0-12410 GCA_039916085.1 Sphingomicrobium sp. | reverse complement strand
AAGCGCTGGCGGGGACGCGCGGCGGCAAGAGCCCGGTCCATCCCAACGATCACGTCAACGCCGGCCAGTCGTCCAACGACAGCTTCCCCACCGCGATGCATATCGCCGCCGGGATCGCGGTCAGCCGCAAGCTGATCCCCGCGCTGAATCTGATCCATGCCCGGCTTGACGATCTGGCCACGCGATGGGACCCGATCGTCAAGATCGGCCGTACTCACCTGCAAGACGCGACGCCGTTGACGCTTGGTCAGGAATTCTCGGGCTATGCGGCGATGGTCGAGGCGAACATTGCCCGCCTCAGGGACGTCCTGCCGCGCGTGATGCAGCTGGCGCAGGGCGGAACGGCGGTCGGCACCGGCCTCAATGCGCCCAATGGCTTTGCCGCCGCTTTTGCCAAGGAAGTCGCCAACCTCACTCAATTGCCGTTCACCTCCGCGCCCAACAAGTTCGCTGAGCTCGCCGCGCACGATACCCTCGTGGAGCTCTCCGGCGTGCTCAACACGCTCGCCGTGTCGCTGACCAAGATCGCCAACGACATCCGCTTGCTCGGCTCGGGGCCCCGCTGCGGGCTTGGCGAACTGAAGCTGCCGGAAAACGAGCCGGGCAGCTCGATCATGCCGGGCAAGATCAATCCGACCCAGTGCGAGATGCTGACGATGGTCGCGGCGCAAGTCATGGGCAATCATGTCGCGGTGACCGTCGGTGGGCTCCAGGGCCATCTCGAACTCAACGTGTTCAAGCCGCTCATTGCCGCCAATGTAATTCGCTCGATCAACTTGCTCAGCGTCGGCATGGAAAGCTTCACTGAACGCACACTCGACGGCCTTCAGCCCGACAAAAAGCGGATCGCCGACCTCATGGGCCAGTCGCTGATGCTGGTCACCGCGCTCGCGCCCGAGATCGGCTATGACAATGCCGCGGCGATCGCCAAACACGCCCACAAAACCGGCATGACCTTGAAGGCCGCAGGGCTTGACCTCGGGCTGGTCGATGCGGAGACGTTCGATCGGGTGGTCAAGCCGGAGCAAATGCTCGGCCGCTAGTTTGAGGTAAAAGGGGAGGGGAATGATGACCCGTTCAGACAACCGCCGCGTGACGCTCTCCCTGGCGCTGGCGGCCATTGCCGCTTTGTTCCTGGCCGATTGCGCGACTCGGCGCCAACCTGCTCCGCCGCCGAGTTCGGTAACCGTCTTGCCGAGCGCGCTTGCCGCCGACCGCTATATGTCGATCGCGGCCTCGAGCGCGCTCTTCGCCATCCGGGCTTCGGAAATGGCGCTCGAACGATCGCGCAGCGGCGCGCTGCGGGACTTCGCCCAATCCCAGATCGCCGACCAGCGGGGGATTAGCGGCCAGCTCGCTTTCGCCGGCCGGCGGCTCAACTCGTTGCCGTCCGCAATGCTGCTTCCGCTCCACCAGTCGATGCTCGATCAGCTTGCCGCCAGCGCCGACTTCGACGCGCTTTATCGTCGCCAGCAAGTGAGGGTCACCGGCGAGGCGCTGGCGTTGCACCGCGCTTTTGCCAGTCGGGGCATTTCGCCGACGCTTCGGCCAGTCGCCGCCATGGCCGCCCCGATCCTTGCGCGTGAGGCGGCGCAGCTTAACGCGCTCTAGGGCAGCGCAATCGACAAACGGCCGCCGATGTTGTCGATTCCCGGGTTCTGCCCGCCGAACAGCTGGGCGTGGCTCATATGCACCCAGCTCGCCTCCAGCGTCATGCGGCGGGCGATCCGCGCGCCGATGCCAAGCTCGGGTTCGAACAAGATGCGGCTCCCGAACGCGATCCGACCGGGCACCTCGAAGCGGGCGGCGGACCCGTTGTGGACGGCAAGGCCAAGACCCGGCCGGATAAACAGGCGATCGCCGAATTTTCTCGACAGACCGACGGCGGCATAGCCGGTGCCGCCCTTCGAATTGAGCGCGCCAAACAGATAGGGCTGCAATCTGAGGCCGTGAAAGAGCGGGCCGCCGCGGAAGCCAAGCGCTAGGTCAATGCCGCTTTCCTTGCTGCTGTCGAGCGACAGGGGTGTGTTGACGGCATGCGCGTAAAGTCCGCCGAACAGCTCCTGTGCCGCCACGGGCGACGCACTCACCACGGCCAGCGGCAGGATCAGCAGATAGTTGATTCGCATGGCAATTTCTCCGTTCGCCCTAAAAGAGCGCGCCTATGCCCGCTTGCCAAGTCCGGATCGTATCGCTGGGATGGACGAGCATCAGGATGTTGAGCGCCAGATTGTCGCGGATGGCGACCAGCGGGATGACCTCCAGTAACACAAGCAGGAGGCCGCTACCCCATACCGGCAAGCGGCGGGCGGCAAGGAAACCCAGCGCCATCATCGCGATGTCGCTCATTGAGTTGGTCACGCTGTCGCCGGTATAGCCCAGCGCAATGGTCGCCTCGCGATAGCGGTCGATCATCATCGGCGTGTTCTCAAGGATTTCCCACGCCGCCTCGACCAGCAAAGCGAGGACGAATCGCCGGCTGGCCGACCAGCGCGGCACAGCGCGGCTTAGGACGGCATAGAACAGCAAGCCGTGGACGATGTGGCTGAAACTGTACCAGTCGGCCAGCATCTGGCTCTGGGTCGGCCCAACCGGGCCCCACAGCGCCACCCGGCCACACGGGCAGATGAGCGAGCGACCCATCGCCAGCAGGACCGCCCCGGCGGCAATGAGGATCGCCAATGCGGGCCACAACGGGCGAAGGTGTCTGACGGTCCTGATCATTGTCGCCATCGCTAGGCAACACGCCGCCCCTTGCCAACCCGGCGCAATCTGGCCACCACATCGGTGATGCTGCGCCTGTTCGGTCCTGATTGTTCGCCCGCGCCAGTGGACGCCGCACACTGCACGGCGCTGAACCCCACCACATTGTGGGTCGATCTGCTGGAGCCGACCGCGGAAGAGGAAAAGCTCGCCGAGAAACTGGTCGGGACCAACATCCCGACCCGGGCGGAACTGGCCGAGATCGAGCCGTCAAGCCGGCTCTATCAGACCCGCAAGGCGGCGTTCATGACCATGTCGGTCCTGCACGGCGTCCAGGACGGACAGCCCGGCAGCGACCCGATCGGGTTCATTCTTACCGACAAGCATCTGGTCACCGTCCGCTACATTGACCCGAAACCGTTCATCATCTTCTCGGAGCATCTCTATAGCGAACTCGAACCCGCAACCGATGCCCGATCCATTTTCGTCAGGCTTCTCGATGCCATCATCGACCGGCTGGCCGACGAGTTCGAAGTTGCCGGCAAGGACATCGAGTCGATTTCGCGGCAGATTTTCGCTCACCACACCCACCGCACCCATCGTCAGCCCGAAACTCGCCTCGAAGCGCTGTTGATGCGCATCGGCAAGGCGCAGCAACTCCTCGCCAAGCTGCGCGAAACATCGGTCAGCTCGACCCGACTGCTCACCTTTCTCCATTCGATCGACACGATGGCCAAGGACGATACCAATCATCGCCACGTCGAAAGCCTGGTGGCCGATGCAGCCGCGCTCAATGACCACAGCAACTTCCTCGGCGACAATTTGACCTTCCTGCTCGACGCCTCGCTCGGACTGATCAGTCTCCAGCAGAATTTGGTGATGAAGATTTTCTCGATTTTCGCCGTGGTGTTCATGCCGCCGACGTTGATCGCGGGCGTCTACGGGATGAATTTCGAGCATATGCCCGAGCTGAAATGGCTCTATGGATATCCCTATGCCATGGTGCTGATGGTCGCCAGCGGGGTCATTCCTTTCTGGTACGCGCGGCGAAAGGGCTGGCTCTAGGGCCTTTGTCATGACCGCTGCTTCTTGCTAGGGCGCACCCGCTAGCAAGAGGGACGACCCGCATCATGATTCCGACCGGCCGAGACAGTTTGAACACCCGCTCGACGCTCCAGGCCGGCGATAAGAGTTACGCTTATTATTCACTGGCCAAGGCAGGCACGGTGCTCGGCGACGTCAGTCGGCTGCCTTATTCGATGAAAGTGCTGCTCGAAAATCTGCTGCGCTTCGAGGACGGGGTGACGGTCACCCGCGACGACCTTCAGGCGATGGTCGACTGGCTCAAGGCACGCAGCATCAGTCGCGAGATTCAATACCGTCCGGCGCGGGTGCTGATGCAGGACTTCACCGGGGTGCCGGCGGTGGTCGATCTGGCCGCGATGCGTGATGCGATGAAGGAGCTCGGCGGCGATCCGCAGAAGATCAATCCGCAGGTTCCGGTCCACTTGGTCATCGACCATAGCGTGATGGTCGACGAGTTCGGCACACCGAAAGCGTTCGAGGACAATGTCGCGCTCGAATATCATCGCAATGCCGAGCGTTACCAGTTCCTCAAGTGGGGCGCCTCCGCGTTCGACGATTTCAAAGTCGTGCCGCCGGGGACCGGTATCTGCCATCAGGTCAACCTCGAGCATATCGCCCAGACGGTGTGGACTTCGCCCGACCAGAATGGCGAGGAAGTGGCCTATCCCGACACGTTGGTCGGCACCGACAGCCATACAACCATGGTCAACGGACTCGGCGTGCTCGGCTGGGGTGTCGGCGGGATCGAAGCCGAGGCGGCGATGCTCGGCCAGCCAGTGTCCATGCTGATCCCCGAAGTCGTCGGTTTCCGCCTGTCGGGCGCGCTAAAGGAGGGCATCACCGCCACCGACCTCGTCCTCACCGTCACCCAGATGCTCCGTGCCAAGGGAGTTGTCGGCCGGTTCGTCGAATTCTTCGGCCCCGGCCTCGACGCCTTGAGCCTCGCCGACCGCGCGACCATCGCCAACATGGCGCCCGAATATGGCGCGACCTGCGGTTTCTTCCCGATCGACGAGCGGACGATCGACTATCTCCGTCTCACCGGCCGCGAGGAGGCGCGGATCGAGCTGGTCCGCGCCTATGCCAACGCCCAGGGCATGTGGCGCGACGCAAGCTCGCCCGATCCCTTGTTCACCGATACGCTTGAGCTCGACATGTCGGGCGTCCAGCCGTCTCTCGCCGGACCCAAGCGGCCTCAGGACAAGGTCCTGCTGAGCGAGGTCGACGACCAGTTCAACACCGAGCTCGACGCGACTTACAAAAAGGACGGGGGCGAGCGAATCGCGATCGACAGCAAGGATTTCACCATCGGTCATGGCGACGTGATGATCGCCGCGATCACCAGCTGCACCAACACGTCCAACCCGTCGGTATTGGTCGCCGCCGGGCTGGTCGCGCGCAAGGCGCGGGCGCTAGGCCTCGACAGCAAACCGTGGGTCAAGACCAGCCTCGCCCCGGGCAGCAAGGTGGTTACCGATTATCTCGACGCGGCCGGCCTGACCGAGGATTTGAACGCCATCGGATTCAACCTCGTCGGCTATGGCTGCACCACCTGCATCGGCAATAGCGGCCCGCTCGCGCCGGAGTTCAGCGCGGCGATCGCCGAGCATGACCTGGTCGTCGCCTCGGTCCTGTCGGGCAACCGCAATTTCGAAGGTCGCGTATCACCCGATTGCCGCGCCAACTATCTCGCCTCGCCGCCGTTGGTCGTCGCTTATGCGCTCAAGGGCACCGTCCGCTCGGACATGAACAATGATCCGATCGGCCAGGGCAAGGATGGCCGCGACGTCTATTTGAAGGATATCTGGCCGGCTAACGACGAGGTTCGCGCGCTGATCGACGCCCACGTCCATTCGGACATGTTTCGCGCCCGTTATGCCGACGTCTATCACGGCGACGACCGTTGGCGGGCGATCGAGGTCACCGGCGGCGACACCTACCGCTGGCCGGCCGGCTCGACCTACATTGCCAACCCGCCTTATTTCACCGGCATGACGATGACGCCCAAACCGCTGACCGACATCGTCTCGGCGCATGCGCTGGCCGTGTTCGGCGATTCGATCACCACCGATCACATCTCGCCCGCCGGGGCGATCAAGCCGGACAGCCCGGCCGGACATTATCTGCTCGACCATCAGGTTACCCGCGCCGAGTTCAACAGTTATGGCGCGCGCCGCGGCAACCATGACGTGATGATGCGCGGGACCTTCGCCAACATCCGTATTCGCAACAAGATGCTGCCCGGGGTCGAGGGCGGCTACACCCGCTACGCTCCGACTGGCGAGCAGCAGGCGATCTACGACGCGGCGATGCACTATCAGGCGGACGGCACGCCACTGGTGGTCCTCGCCGGCAAGGAATATGGCACCGGTTCGTCGCGCGATTGGGCGGCCAAGGGCACATTGCTGCTCGGCGTCCGCGCGGTCATCGCCGAAAGCTTCGAGCGCATCCACCGGTCGAACCTGGTCGGCATGGGCGTCCTTCCGCTCCAATTTCCCGACGGCGAGGGCGCCAACACCCTCGGGCTCGACGGTAGCGAGACTTTTTCCATTTCCGGCGTTGCCGCGATCGAACCGCGCCAGGACGTCGTGGTTCATGTCACCAGCGCCGACGGAACCGCCCGCACGATCACCGCGCGCTGCCGCATCGACACTTACAACGAGCTCGAATATTTCCGCGCCGGCGGGATCCTTCAATATGTCCTGAGGAACCTCGCGTCGTGACCCTCGGCTTGTGGATGGAGGTCGTCGGCTGGATCGGCGGAGCGTTGATCCTGACAGCATATGGCATGCTGACCGCCGGCAAGCTCGACGCCAAAAGCCCCGCCTATCAGTGGATGAACGTCGTCGGCGCCGCCGGTTTCATCGCCAACTCCAGCTGGAACGGGGCCTGGCCCTCGGCCGTCCTCAACATCATTTGGGTCGGCATCGGCGTCGTCGCCCTGATCCGCATTTTTGGGAAGCGCGAACGAGCGGCGACGTAAATTTTGTTCGACGCGGCGGCAACGAATGTCCGCTGTGGGTGGAAAGGGGACATTGGGCGAGGGAAGCGCTGGCCTGTCCTGACCACGGCTGTACCCAACGTCGGCACCAATTCAACCTACCGGACCCCTTCAAGTCGTCGCGAAGCTCGGTCTTGTTTGGTGCTGCTTTCAACTCATCGACGTGGCGGAGACGCGAATGGTGCCTCCGGCATCGTTGTTTTTCGGGCGGTAGGCTCAAATCTTTTAGAAGAGCAAGATACTTGGCGTTGCTTGACAGTCACTGGGTAGCCCACCACCACAGTTGCTTGGCCTCCCCTTCCTCGTGAAGAAAAGACACGCCATAGGAATTAATGATGACGAAACCAGAATCTCCACCGGTGGTCTTGGTTGTCGAGGACGAGATGGTGCTGCGGATGCGCGCCGTAGACATCGTTCAAGACGCCGGATTCGTGCCAATCGAAGCGGTAAGCGCCGACGAGGCCCTCGAAATCCTGGAATCGCGCGATGACATATCCCTGCTGTTCACCGACATTCAGATGCCAGGTAGCATGGACGGACTTAAACTTGCCCATGCGACGCACAACCGCTGGCCGCATATCAAGATCATTTTAGTATCCGGCCAGATTGAAGTCACCGATGCGGACAAGCCAGACAATAGTCGGTTCTTCCCGAAGCCGCTCGAGATATTGAAGATGGTGTTGGAGCTTCAGAAAATGGTCGGCAAAGGCCCACCGGAAGTGATGCCTCCAATTGCTGCGGACGATTCGCTGGCCAAAGAAAATCAGGAACTCCGCTACCTCCTTCAGCAGGCGGGAATCGATGCCAAAGCCCTGCTTTTGAAGACGGTGCTCGATACCGAAAAGCAGCAGCTGATCATCGACGAGAACCAGCCCTTCCAAGATGCCCTCACGACTGAAAACGACAGCCTCAAATTGGCGCTGGAGCAGGCCGGCATCGACGCCAACGCACTGCTCGTCCAGTCGGGCATTGAGGCTGAAGAACGCGACGCTGCCGAGAAGCTGCAGCACCTGATCCACGCGGAGCTGCACCACCGGATCAAAAATATACTCGCCACCGTGGGGGCGATCACCCACCAAAGCCTGCGCACCGCAACCAGCATGGCCCACGCCAGCTGGGCGATCGATGGGCGGTTTGCAGCTTTGGCGCGCGCCCATGATCTCCTCACTCGGGTGAGTTGGGAAAACGCGACAATCGACAGCACCATACGCAATGCGATCGAGCCGTTTGACCAAGGCGGTGGCCGCTTCATCATTTCCGGCGAGGACATCCGGATCACGTCGAGTTCGGTGATTGCATTCGCGATGACCCTGAACGAACTTTGCACCAACACGACCAAGTTCGGCGCACTGACTGTGCCCGCGGGTACGGTCCGTATTTCCTGGAAGGTTGGAGGGAAGCGCCTTCAGTTTGAATGGGCCGAGTCCGGTGGACCTGTCGTGAGCGAGCCGACACGCAAGAGCTTCGGGACCAGGATGATGACATCGCTGGGTCAACAGTTGAAGGGTCAGGTTGAACTCGATTACAGACCTAGCGGTTTTGTCTACCTGCTGGATGTGCCGCTCGACGCGTTAATCACCAAGTCGAAGACCGGCGCATCAGAGGCAACGGCCTAGCCTAGTCCTCTCCGCAACAGAGGAGTGTTCGCCGCATGGCGGATCGCGACGATACCCTCATCGACCTGAGCCATGTCATTGAAGACGGCATGACCACCTTCAAAGGCCTCCCCGGCCCGCACATCTGCGATTACTGGACCCGCGAAGGGTCCGCCGTCCATTACGACGACGGGTCGAGCTTCCAGATCGGGCGGATTGATATGGTCGCCAATACCGGCACCTATGTCGATGCGCCCTTCCACCGCTACGCCGACGGCCACGACTTGTCAGAACTACCGCTGGCCTCGCTCGCCGACCTCGACGGGATCGTCGTGCACCAGCCCTGCGATCAAGGCCTCGCCATCGATGTCGCGGCATTCGACGGGGTCGACGTTCGGGGTCGGGCGGCGCTGATCTACACCGGCTGGGACCGGCACTGGCGCACTGAGACCTATTTCACCGATCACCCGTTCCTAACAGAGGCGGCAGCGGACTGGCTGGTCGCCAATGGCGCGGCGTTCGTCGGCATCGACAGCCACAATATCGACGACACACGCACGCGATCGCGCCCGGTCCATGCGAAATTGCTCGGAGCGAACATTCCGATCGGCGAACATCTGACGAATCTCGGCGCGCTCCCCGACCACGGCTTCCGCTTTTCGGCGGTGCCGCCCAAGGTCAAGGGCATGGGCACCTTCCCGGTGCGCGCTTTTGCCGCGATCAGCTAAGCGCCGCCGCCAGCCACTCGGGCACGATCGCTCCCTTGGGCACTGCGTCGACTCGGGCATGAACGACCGCCAACCCCAGCTCGGCGCGGGCGACGCGTACGCGGACTCCACCGTCGCCCTCGACAACCATCAGCCGCCGGTTGACCTTGGCCCGCCAGTTCATCCGCGCGGTGTTCTCCTGGCCGACGAAGCAGCCCTTGGTGAAGCTCACGCCGTTCAATTCTGCGGCATTGCACTCGAGCCAAAGCAAATCGCCGAGTTCGGTTCGGCCCTCGGTGACTCCAAGCCGCAAGCGGTGTTCAACCCAGCCCAAAGCCGGTGCCGAGGGGCGCGCGAGCCAGCGTCGGCCCAGGGCGTTCAAGCGAGGATCGGGAGCACCCTCGTCTCCGTCCCGCGACCAATGGACGGCCAAACCTTGATCGATGGCGATCGTGATAGCGCGGCGCAGGCGGTACAGCGACAACCGCTTGATCAAATCGTCAGCCGCCGCCGCCTCGCAGTCGATCAGCAAATCCTCGCCGTCCGCCCACACCAGGAAGTCGAACAAAGTCTTGCCCTGCGGGGTCAGCAGCCCGGTCCACACCGGCAGCGCGCCCATGACGTCGCTGGTCACCAACCCGTGAACGAAACCGCGCACGTCGTCGCCCGATAGGCGGACTACGGCACGATCGCTGAGCGTGGTGGGCGGGGTGGTCGCGGGCATGCCCCTTAGCTAAGGAGCGCGCGTGACAATGCAATCGATCACCATCCGCCGCCCCGACGATTGGCACGTCCATCTGCGCGACGGCGCCACACTCAGCCAGGTCGCGCCCTACACCGCGCGACAATTCGCCCGGGCGATCGTCATGCCCAACCTCGCCCCGGCGGTGACCAGCGTCGCCCAGGCGTTGGCTTACCGCGACCGCATCATCGCCGCCGCCGGGCCCGCTTTCACGCCGCTGATGACCGCTTACCTGACCGACGATGCCGACCCCGCTGAGCTGGCGCGCGGCCTAGTCGAAGGGGTGTGGATTGCCGCCAAACTCTACCCCGCCGGCGCGACCACCAACAGCGCGTCGGGAGTCACCGACATTGATCGCATCCGCCCCGCTTTGGCGCGGATGGAAACAATTGGCATGCCGTTGCTGGTCCACGGCGAGGTTACCGACCCGGCGGTCGATGTGTTCGATCGGGAGGCAGTGTTCATCGAGCGGGTGCTGACAGGCCTGGTCCACGACTTCCCGGCGTTGAAGATCGTGTTTGAACATATCACCACCCGCGACGCCGCCCAGTTCGTCGCCGACGCGCCGGCGACCGTGGCCGCGACAATCACGCCGCAGCATGTGATGCTCAACCGCAATGCGCTGTTCGACGGCGGCCTTCGTCCCCACGCTTACTGCCTGCCGGTGGTCAAGCGGGAGGCCGATCGTCTAGCCGTACGCCAGGCGGCGACCTCGGGCTCGCCAAAATTCTTCCTTGGCACCGACAGCGCCCCGCATGAGATCGCGGCCAAGCAATCGGCGTGCGGTTGCGCCGGCATCTTCAACGCCCCATTCGCGCTCGAGGCCTATGTCAGCGTATTCGACGAGGACGACGCGCTCAATCGCCTGGAAGCGTTCGCCAGCCTCAATGGCCCGGCCTTCTATGGCCTCGCTCCGAACGCGCAGCGGGTGACCCTGGTTCGCGGTGCCACCGACGTGCCCGAGATGATCGGCGAACGCGGCGCGCAATTAGTGCCGTTCCTTGCCGGGCGGCGCTTGGGCTGGCGCCTCGTCGACTGACGTCTTGCGCCCGGCCGCGGCGAGGCGCATCTTCCTCTAGTCTTAAGGGTAAGGAGCAGGTCCATGATCGTCCCGACTTTCCTCTTCATGCTGGCGGGTTCGCCCGTCGCTTTCACTGTCCAGAAGCAGGCTTGGGACGCGGCGACGTCGACCGCCTACTTCGACGTTGCGACCGGAGACCTTGACGGGGATGGCCTGCCCGACACGGCGCTGCTCAAGCTGGTGTGTGCGAACGGCGCGGTGGCCAACGCCTTTGTTCGTCCGCGCGACAGCGCTAGCGGGATGCCGACCGGCAAGCGACAGCATGGATCGATCACGATCACCAAGGAATGGGGTCCATCATCACCCCAGTTCCGCGGCGCAAGCCCAACCTATGACGTCAAGAAGATGGAAGGCGGCAAGACCATGGCTACCGACGACTGGACGGCAGTCAGGCTCAATGGCCTGCCTCCGGGCGTGTGCGCGACGACTGCCCCCGCAGCCGCGGCCGCGATCGTCAAGTCAAAGTCGAACATCACGAACAATTGATCGGTTTCAGTCGCAGCCTACGCTGCCGCCTGTTCCTCGTTCGCCGATCATGCTGCCGAAGAAGCGCTCGACCGCGTCGTGGCAACTGCAGCTACGCGCCATCAGCCCTTCGCGGCTGAGGATTTCAATGGCTCCGCGGCGGATCGTCACCAGCCCTTCGTCCTGAAGCTGTCGCGCGACCGCGTTGATGGTCGTGCGCTGCACGCCAAGCATCTGCGCCAGCGCGTCCTGGGTCAGTTGCAGCCGCGGCCCGGCGCGGTCCTGCGCGGTCAGCAGCCAGCGTGCCGCGCGCGCTTCGATCGGGTGAAAGGCATTGCACGCTACCGACTGCATGATCTGCGCCAGCAAATAATCGGAATAGCGGCAGAACAGGTTACGCAAATGGCCCGATTCCGCCTTGGCCTCCTCCAGGAAGGTCATCGGCACGGCCAGCGCGCGACCGGGCGAAATCACGTCGGCGCGGGAAAAGGCCGGGGCATTACCGCAGCTGACGATCCCGCCGATCGCTCCCTCGCTGCCAATCGACGCCGCTTCGATCGACCGGCCTCCTTCGATCTCGGCGTTGAGCGACACGGTCGTCGAACCGAGCGGGAAGATCGACCGGGTGATGGCCTCACCGCGCTGGAACACGCT
Organism: Sphingomicrobium sp.; assembly: GCA_039916085.1. GTDB lineage: Bacteria > Pseudomonadota > Alphaproteobacteria > Sphingomonadales > Sphingomonadaceae > Sphingomicrobium. The sequence goes on along the minus strand of JBDSMA010000036.1, from coordinate 376 downwards.
GCTCTTTTGCTCGAGCCAGACCGCGTCGGCGCCGCCGATGATCCGCTGGCGCAGGTCCTCGGGAAAGGTTGCGAGCAAGCGGTTTGCGCCGAAATCGGCGGCTTCGACTCCACCGGGCAGGGTCTGGGTCACTGGCAAATCCAATCTGAGAGCCGCAACCGGGCGTCGCGGACGCCGCGCGGTAGGATAATCGTTTCACCCTTGAAATCATAAGTCCCGGTTTGGTTGCGCGACGAGGGTGTTGAACCCGCCCCGCCCCTTCGCTACAGCCCGCCCCTGCCGCAGCCGGAGACGTGGGTGAGTGGCTGAAACCAGCGGTTTGCTAAACCGCCGTAGGGGGTTTACTCCTACCGAGGGTTCGAATCCCTCCGTCTCC
>JBDSMA010000035.1:0-2167 GCA_039916085.1 Sphingomicrobium sp. | reverse complement strand
GCGCGCCCCCTAGCCTAGATTCGCGGCGAAAGCGAGCCGGGTGGCACCACTAGGCAGGGGGGGCAGCGGTGGCTAAAGCCGCGGCAGTCCGCCACCGGTCAAGGAGAGACGCATGCGCATCGCTATGATCGGTACCGGCTATGTCGGGCTCGTGTCCGGAGCCTGCTTCGCCGATTTCGGCCATCATGTGATCTGCGTCGACAAGGATGCGGGCAAGATCGAGGCGCTCAACCAGGGTAAGTTGCCGATCTGGGAGCCGGGTCTCGACACGCTGGTCGCAGCCAACGCCGCGCGGGGTCGGCTTGAATTCACGACCGTGCTGGCCGATGCGGTGGCCGACGCCGAAGCGGTGTTCGTCGCGGTCGGCACTCCGTCGCGGCGCGGCGACGGACACGCCGATCTGAGCTTCGTGTTTGCCGCGATCGAAGAATTGGCCAAGGCGTTACCCAGGCCGGTGGTAGTGGTCACCAAATCGACCGTCCCGGTCGGCACCGGGGACAAGATCGCGGCGCTGTTAAAGGAACATGGCGCGCCTGACGGCTGCTCGGTCGCGTCGAACCCCGAATTTTTGCGCGAAGGCGCGGCGATCGCCGACTTCAAGCATCCCGACCGCATCCTCATTGGCGCCGAGGACGATGCGGCGCGCGATGCGATGAAGGAAATCTATCGCCCGTTGTTCCTCAATCGCGCCCCGATCCTGATGACCTCGCGGCGGACGGCGGAGCTGACCAAATATGCCGCCAACGCTTTCCTGGCGATGAAAATCAGCTTCATCAATGAGATGGCCGACCTGTGCGAGGCGGTCGATGCCGACGTCCAGGACCTCGCGCGGGGCATCGGTCTCGACAATCGCATCGGCCCGAAATTCCTCCATCCGGGGCCGGGCTATGGCGGCAGCTGCTTTCCCAAGGACACGCTGGCGCTGCTCCACACGGCGCGCGCGGCGGGGGTCGAGCAGCGCATTGTCTCGACCGTGGTCGAGGTCAACGACCGCCGCAAGGCATCGATGGCCGAACGCGTCGCCGATGCGTTAGGCGGAAGCCTGACGGGCAAGCGGGTCGGGGTACTCGGGCTGACATTCAAGCCGAATACCGACGACATGCGCGATTCGCCGGCGATCCCGCTGGTCGAGGGGCTGGTCAAGGGTGGCGCCAGCGTCATCGCCTTCGATCCGGTCGGCGCCAACCAGGCCAAGCCACTGCTGCCGCCGATCGACTTTGCCGAAAGCGCCGAAGCAGTCGCCGACGGTGCCGACGCGCTGGTCATTGTCACCGAGTGGGACGAGTTTCGCGCACTCGACCTCACCGACCTGGGCCGCCGAATGAAGGGCAAGGTGCTGGTCGATCTGCGCAACATCTACGATCGGGCGGAGGCCGAACGGGCCGGGCTGACCTATCGCGGGGTTGGGCGCGGGCGTGGCTAGCGATTCCGGCACGCGGGCCGGGCCGCAACGGGTGGTGGTCATCGGGCTGGGTTATGTCGGCCTGCCGCTGGCGGTCGCGCTGGCGCGCCACGGGCCGATCTTGGGCTACGACCTCGATTCGGCCCGCATCGCCGAGCTTCGGGACGGCCATGACCGCACCCGCGAGGTCAGCCGCGCGATGCTCGAGGCGTCGGCGCTGTCGGTCACCGACGATCCCGAGGAGTGCCGCGGCGCCGACATCTACATCGTCACCGTGCCGACCCCGGTCGACGCCGCCAACCGGCCCGATCTCGGCGCGCTGCTCACGGCATCGGCGGCGGTGGGCAGCTGGATTGATCCGGCCACGCGCCCGACCGTGGTGTTCGAGAGCACCGTTTATCCGGGCTGTACCGCGAGTGACTGCGGCCCCGCGATCGAGGCGGCCGGCGGGCTCCGGCGCGGCCGCGACTTCCGCCTTGGTTATAGCCCGGAGCGGATCAACCCGGGCGACAAGGTCCATACCGTCGACAAGATCGTCAAGGTCGTCGCCGGCGAGGATGCGGAGGTGCTCGACCAGCTGGCGGAACTGTACGGCGCGGTGACCGAGGCCGGCGTGTTCCGCGCCGCGTCGATCAGGGCGGCGGAAGCGGCCAAGGTGATCGAGAACGCCCAGCGCGACATCAACATCGCGTTCATCAATGAAGTGACCCGGATCATGTTCCTGATGGGCATTTCGGTCTGGGATGTGCTTGAGGCAGCCAATAC
>JBDSMA010000034.1:0-3332 GCA_039916085.1 Sphingomicrobium sp. | reverse complement strand
AGCCGATAACCGCCGTCGATCCGGGTCCGATCAGCAAGGATCTGGCCCAGCCTGGCGCGCTGGGCACCAAGCGCGATGCGCCCGACGATGTTGGTCGGCGAACCCTTGAAGCTCAGCGTGCTGGTGGCGTTGGCAAGGCCGTTGGTGCCGGCAACGAGCGAAGCGAAGCTCAGCCGGCCGGTGCCATCGAAACTGCCGAACGCTTCGGTGAATTGGCTGTCGATCTCCATCCGCGGCTGGCCGAGCGCGAGACGGCTCGCCGGGCAGGCGAAATTGGTCGCCGATACCGGCCCGACGACGTGCGGATGGCGGGCATCGACGGTGATGACGACGTTGGCGCGGAGGTCGTCGAGCGCGCAGTGGCCGGGCGCCAGCCGGCTCGAGGCGGCAGCAAGGCGCCCGCGGAATCCGCCGCTGAGGTTGCCGCGACCGGCGAGCGCCACGCCCAGCCGGCCAAATGGCGAATCGAGCCGGATGGTCGTGTCGGCGACATCGACGACGATATTGGGCAGCGTAAAAGGCTTGCCTGTCGATGGACCCATGAGGCGGTCGATCTGGCCCCAGCTGACCTTATTGTTGACCAGCCGGCCGTGCAGCCGGACGCCGCGCGCGACGATCCGGTCAACCTCGACCGATCCATTCAACAACACCCGCATCTGCACTTGCGCGAGGCGGGCGGTGAGGTCCGGGTCGGCTGGGTTGCCGATGACCAGATTGCTGACCTGCTGCGTGCGCAAGCCGACGCGATCAAGATGATAGGTCGCCTGGACGCCGCGCTTGGACAGTTCCTTGGCGATGATATTATTGGCGATCGGCTTGCGCGCGATCCATAGGCCGGCGCCGGCGACCAGCGCCAGGACAAGCACGGCGATCACGCCGAGGCGGGTGATCCGCCACGCCAGATGCCATTCGCCGTGGCTGCGCACCGCGACCGGCTCGGCCAGCCCGCTCTCGGTCAGCTCCTCGGCTGTCTCCTGCAGGAGTCCATCGTCCTTGCCTTCGCTCATCCCAACCTCAAACTGCCCGGAGCGGCGACCGTTCCGAGTCTGTACCGAATCCTGCTTGTCGCGCCGTCCCCCGCCTCCTAGCCTTCGTATCGCCATGGCCGATGCCCCGACCGACGCCAGCGGGCACCGCGCCCGCCTCCGCCAGCGCCTGTTCGAGGGTGGCGGCAAGGCTTTGCTCGACCATGAACTGATCGAGTATCTCCTCGCCCTCGCCATCCCCCGCCGCGACACCAAGGCCCAGGCCAAGGCGCTGCTGCAGCGTTTCGGCGGGATCGGCCGTCTGCTCGCCGCCGATGCCGAGGCGCTGCGCCGCGAGGGGCTGAGCGACCCGGTCATCGCCGCCTTAAAGATCGCCCGCGCCACCGCCGAGCGCCTGCTCGAGGCCGAGGTCGAGGCGCTGCCGATCCTGTCGAGCTGGGACGCGCTCGGCGACTATCTCCACGTCACCATGGCCCATCTGCCGATCGAGCAGGTGCGGATCCTGTTCCTCAATGCCAAGAACGGGCTGATCGCCAATGAGGCTTTGTGGAGCGGCAGCGTCGACGAGGCCTCGGTCCACGTCCGCGAAGTGATCGCCCGGGCGATCGCGTTGGGCGCGACCGCGATCATCATCGTCCACAACCATCCAAGCGGCGATCCAAGTCCAAGCGCTCAGGACATCCGCCTCACCCGCGACCTCGTCGAAGCCGGCCGCCACATGAAGATCGCGGTCCACGATCATGTCATCGTGGGTTCGACCGGGCGCAGCAGCTTGAAGGCGCTGGGGCTGATCTAGGGCGAACCTGACGTCCGCTTTCGACCCAAAGCGGACATTACGGCTGGTTAGTCCACAAGCCTCCGCCAACCCACGGCGAGTCCCCCGCCATTCGGGACCTCCATGCCAACGCCCTTTGCGCTCACTTCGCCATTTGCGATCCATGTTACGTCATAGAAGTCGCCGCCCTCGCGCCTCTTAATTTCCAAATCATACTCATCTGAAAATTGGCCGTTTTCGAGAAAATAGCGAACGTGATAGCGCCCTGCGAAGCCGCTGGACACCGGACCGCCGGTAGCAACCCCGGGTCCGCTATAGGCATTGGCATAATTCCATCTGGCATCCAGAGTGCCAGGGGCCTTGCCCTTGGTGTAGAGGACAAAGCCGATGTTGAAGGGCTTGTCCGCTTTGACCGCTGCAAAAGGTATTGAGCTCGCGGGCGTCGCCGCGCTGCCCGAGCCGACCACCAATATTGTCAACGAGACTGCAAGCAAAGATAGCTTTGTCATGGCGGTCCTACCCTTGAAACGCAGACGCTACGACAGACTTTAACTCGACGCCAGCCGCGCTCAATGAAACATAATGTAATGTCTGCTCTCCACCCAAAGCGGACATCGCGCGGCCCAATCGTTGCGCCACTCCGCGGCCCCTGCTAGCCGCCCGTCATGGTCCCCCGCTATTCCCGCCCCGCCATGACCGCCATCTGGTCCTCCGAGAACCGCTACCGCATCTGGTGGCAGATCGAGGTGTTCGCGGCCGAGGCGATGGGCGACGTGGGGATGATCCCCGCCGCCGACGCGAAAACCATCCGCAAGGCTTATGACTCCGGCGCGCTGGGCGAGATCGACGTGCCCGCGATTGACGCGATCGAGGCGGTCACCAAGCACGACGTCATCGCCTTCCTCACCTGGGCCGGCGAGAAACTCGGACCCGAACGCCGCTGGCTCCACCAGGGCATGACCAGTTCCGACGTGCTCGACACCTCGCTGGCGGTCCAGCTCAAGCAATCCGCCGACCTGCTGATCGAAGACCTCGACGCCCTCCTCATTGTCCTCAAGCGCCGCGCGTTCGAGCACAAGTTGACCCCGACCATCGGTCGCAGCCACGGCATCCACGCCGAGCCGGTGACGTTCGGGCTGAAGCTTGCCCAGGCTTTTGCCGAGTTCGCCCGCTGCAAGGCACGCCTCCTCGCCGCCCGCGACGACATCGCCACCTGCGCCATCTCCGGCGCGGTCGGCACCTTCGCCAATATCGACCCGGCGATCGAAGCCCATGTCGCGAGCGCGCTCGGCCTGACTCCCGAGCCGACCTCGACCCAAATCATCCCGCGCGACCGCCATGCAATGTTCTTCGCGGTGCTCGGCGTGATCGCTTCGTCGATCGAGCGCTTGAGCGTCGAAATCCGCCACCTCCAGCGCACCGAAGTGCTTGAGGCCGAGGAATATTTTGCGCCCGGGCAGAAGGGCTCGTCGGCGATGCCGCACAAGCGCAACCCGGTGTTGACCGAGAATCTCACCGGCCTGGCCCGCGTGGTCCGCGCCGCGGTGGTTCCGGCGATGGAGAATGTGGCG
>JBDSMA010000033.1:0-4770 GCA_039916085.1 Sphingomicrobium sp. | reverse complement strand
TGTACTGCCGTAGAGCGCCTTGAATTCGTGGAATTCGCTGCCGTCGACCAGCCGCGCGATGATTTCGTGCACGTCGTAGGGCGCGCGCACATCCTCGGGAATGATAGAGTATAATTCCTCGGCATCGTAGGCCGGCGGGCGCGGCTCACGCAGGTCTATCCCCGCCCCCGCTTCACCGCCCACTTGACTAACAATATCGCGGACGATGGTCAGCGCGTGCTCGTCATTTTCGGCCAGGTGATCGACCACGCCCGACTTGCGCGCATGAAGGTCGCCGCCGCCGAGCTCCTCGGCGCTGATTTCCTCACCCGTCGCCGCCTTCACCAGCGGCGGGCCGGCGAGAAAGATGGTGCCCTGATCGCGCACGATCACGCTCTCGTCAGACATGGCCGGGACATAGGCCCCGCCCGCGGTGCAGCTGCCCATCACGCAAGCGATCTGGGCGATGCCCTTCGATGACATCTGCGCCTGATTGTAGAATATGCGCCCGAAGTGGTCGCGGTCGGGAAACACGTCCTGTTGATGCGGCAGATTCGCACCGCCGCTGTCGACCAGATAGACGCACGGCAGGCGATTGGCTTCGGCGATCTCCTGCGCCCGGAGGTGTTTCTTGACCGTCAGCGGATAGTAAGTCCCGCCCTTCACCGTGGCGTCGTTGCAAACGATCATTACCTGCCGCCCGGACACCCGGCCGATGCCGGCGATAATCCCCGCGCCAGGCACTTCGCCGTCGTACAGATCGCCCGCCGCGAGCTGGCCGATTTCGAGGAATGGCGAACCGGGATCGAGCAAGCGTTCGACACGTTCCCTCGGCAGCAACTTGCCCCGGGCCGCGTGGCGTTCGCGCGATTTTTCGGTGCCGCCGAGCGCGGCCCTGGCGACATCCGCGCGAAGCCGTTCCGCGAGGCCGCGATTGTGCGCCGCGCGGGCGCGCGACTCCGCGCTGTCCAAGTCGATTCTGCTGCTCAGCCGCGCTGCGCTCATCCGCTCAAAATCCCCGTTCGTCGAACAAATCCGTCTCTATGCGCCTAGCGGGGCGGAGGCCGCTTGCAAAGCCGCGCACTTGGGCGCAGCCCTCGCAACCGGTTTTTTCGATTCCTGGAGACTTTCCGATGAAGCGCACCCCCTTCCTCCTGTTCGTATCCGCCCTCGCCCTCACCGCCGGCACTGCCGCGTGCAACATGGCCAAGGACAAGACCGCCACCGAACAGCCCGCCGCCGGTGCAGGAGTCGGCATCGACCTTTCCGCGATGGACAAGTCGGTCAGGCCGGGCGACGATTTCTTCAACTACGCCAACGGGAGCTGGGTCAAGCGCACCGAAATCCCGGCCGATCGCACGTCTGTCGGCGGTTTCTACACCGCCGATCAGGAGCGTGAAAAAAACAGCATCGCCCTGTTCGATTCGATCCTCAAATCCAACGCCGCCGCCAACACCGATGAAGGCCGCATCGCCAATTACTATAAGGCGTACCTCGACACCGCCGCGATCGACAAGGCGGGTATGGCGCCAGCCAAGACGGACCTCGACGCCATCGCCGGCATTGCGGACAAGGCACAGCTGAGTGCCGCGATCGGCAAGACAATCCGCGCCGACGTCGACCCGCTAAACGCCACCAAGTTCGGCACCGACCATTTGTTCGGAGTGTTCGTCACTCAGGGCCTTAACACGCCCGGCGAGACGCTTCCCTACCTGCTTCAGGGCGGACTCGGTCTGCCCGACCGCGATTACTATTTGTCCTCCGATCCCAAGCAGGTTGCGCTGCGCGGAAAATACCAGACGTATGTCGAAGCGGTCATGACCGCTGCTGGGAATCCCGACCCCAAGGGCGCGGCGCAGCGGATCCTCGCGTTGGAGACGAAGATCGCCAATGCCCACGCAACGATCGACGAGAGCAATGATTTCTCCAAGGGCGCAACCGTGTGGAGCCGGGCAGAGCTTGAGAAGAATGCTCCCGGCATCGACTGGGGGCAGCTGCTCGGCGCCGCCCAGCTCGGTAACGCACCGAAGTTCGAAGCCTATCATTCGGCCTCAATCCCCAAGCTTGCCGCGCTGGTCGGCTCCGAGCCGCTAGATTCGTGGAAGGACTGGCTCGCGTTCCACACGCTCAATGAGCATGGCAATGTCCTGCCCGCGGCGATCCGCGATGCGCGGTTCGCGTTCTACGGCACGGCGCTGAGCGGAACGCCGCAGCAGCGTCCGCGTGACAAGCAGGCGCTCAACGCGACCAGCAACGCGCTCCAGGACGCAGTCGGCAAAGCCTATGTCGAAAAATATTTCCCGGCCGCCAACAAGACCGCGATTCAGGGCATGGCCGACAATATCAAGGCAGCCTTCGCCAAGCGGGTTAGTGGTTCGACAACGCTCGCGCCGGCGACCAAGGCCGAGGCGCTGAAAAAAGTCGAAACAATCGTCGTCGGGGTCGGTTATCCGGACAGCTGGCGCGATTATTCGAATCTATCGATCAGCCCGACCGACGCCTACGCCAATCAGTCGGCGGCGAGCCTCGAAGAATATCGGCATCAGCTCGCCAAGATTGGCAAGCCAATGAACCGGGCGGAATGGTGGATGCCGCCGCAATTGGTCAATGCGGTCAACCTGCCGGTCCAGAACGCCTTGAATTTCCCCGCCGCAATCCTGGTGCGGCCATTCTACGATCCCACTGCCGACGCGGCCTACAACTACGGTGGCATTGGCGCGACCATCGGGCATGAGATCAGCCACAGCTTCGACAATAATGGCGCGCTGTTCGATTCCACGGGCCGACTGCGCAATTGGTGGACCCCGGCCGATTTCACCCGATTCCAACAATCGGGCAAATCCTTGTCCGACCAGTATGACAAATATTCGCCTTTCCCGGGCGTATTCGTGAAGGGCAAGCAGACCCTTGGCGAGAACATCGCCGACGTCGCCGGCTTGCAGGCGTCTTACGATGCCTATCATGCCTCGCTGCACGGCAAGGCGGCGCCGGTGATCGATGGGCTGACCGGCGATCAGCGCTTCTTCATCGCGTTCGCCCAAAGCTGGGCGGACAAGAGCCGCGAGGAAGCGCTTCGCCAGCAGATTGCGACCAACGGCCACGCCCCGGACGAGTATCGCGCGCTGACCGTCCGCAACCTCGACGCCTGGTACGCCGCGTTCAACGTCAAGCCCGGCGACAAGCTGTATCTGGCTCCCGATCAGAGGGTCAGGGTCTGGTGACCTACAGCGGGTGGAACGGCTATTGCGGCCGTTCCGCCCGGGCTTTCACATAGCCGATGACGGCGCTGCGCTCATGCGGCGTCAAATAAGAAAAATGCCCCTTTCCGACCAGGGTCATCAACCCGAGGTCCTTCTTCGTCTTGCCTTCGCCGGTGGTTAGCAACCGCTCAAGCTCCGCATCAGAATAGGCCCCCGCAATATCGAGGTCGGGCGTACTCACCCCGGCCGAGAAATTGGGCACGCCAGTAAGGTCGCCGCCATGGCATTCGGCGCAGGTCGCGGCGGCGATATAGCGGCCCAGCGCGTAACGCTCGCCCAGGTCGACCGGCACTTTCGTCCTGTATTCCGCAACATAAGCGGCGACTGGTTTCAGCTTCCCGCTGGCGACCTCGGCTCTCGCCTTGGCGCTCATTGCCGGCGGCGGGGTCGGCGCTCCGCTCGGCTTGACCGTCCGCAAATGGGCGATCAGCGCCTTCATGTCGGCCTCGCTCAGTCGCTGAAACACCTCTGACGGCATGACCCATAAATCGTGGCGGGTCGGGTGCACGCCGGTGCGCAATAACGCCTCAAGCTGACCATCCGAATAGGTCGGAAGGACTCGCGTCAGATTGCTCGCGTAGAGCTTGCCCATGTCGGGCGCGTCGTCGTTGAACCATTGGCCTTCGAGCGTTGGCGTGTGACAGCCGCGGCAGCCGAGCACATGGCTCAGCCGTTCGCCATGCGCGAGCACCGCCGCGCCCGCACCGGTCGCGCCGTCGAACGTCACCGCGGCGGCAACTACCGGTGGCTTCGGCTCGCCATTGGAATTCGACTGGTTGCAGGCCGCCAGGCCAGCCACCGCGATCAGCACGTCGAGTCGGCGCATATTGTTCTCCCCCTGAAACTCTCTTAACCTGTATCAGCGAATCTGTCGTGCCGGGACGCCGCGCCGACTACCGCGCAGCGAAGTCGCAAGAAGCAAGGAGACACGGGATGACTCATTGGGAATTCAAGGGCCGCGAGCTTGCCAATTGCAATTGCGAATATGGCTGCAACTGTCAGTTCGGGGGCCTTCCGGACAAGAACCAGTGTCAGGCGATCGTGGGGATCGTGATTGACGAAGGCCATCACGGCGAGACCCGGCTCGATGGCCTCAAGATCGCGGGCGTGTACCACTGGCCCGGCGCCATTCATGAAGGCAAGGGAACGTGCCAGGCGTTCGTCGACGAGCGCTCCGACGACGCCCAGCGCGAGGCGCTGCTCAAGATCATGACCGGCGAGGACACCGATCCCTTCGCGACGATGTTCGCGGTTTTCGCCTCGACCCTGGAGACGATGCACGCGCCGATCTTCGCGCCGATCGAGTTCGAAATCGATGTCGAGGGCCGGCGGGGCAAATTGTCGATTCCCGGACATGTCGAAATGAACGGCGAACCGATCAAGAGCCCTGTCGACGGCTCGGAGGTGCGGGCGCGGATTCACCTCCCGGACGGGTTCGAATATGTCTATGCCGACATTGGCAGCGCCTCGAGCAAGAGCCAGGGCTTGCTCCCGATCGAGAATAGCAACAGCTACGGACAGTTCGCTCACC
>JBDSMA010000032.1:0-2822 GCA_039916085.1 Sphingomicrobium sp. | reverse complement strand
GCAAGCCAACGCGACCATCATCCAGCGAACCATCGTCGTCCCCTTGTTGCGTATGCGTATCGATTGGTTAGCGCACCCAGTCGCGCGAAGTTCCATCGGCGGCGGCGACGCGCAAAGTCCCGCCGCTGCCGTCGGCGGGGAGGAACAGATAAGCATTGCCTGCCGCGTCGGTAAAGGTGCCGAGCCCGACCAGCGACAAGGGCAGCGCGGCGCCTCCGCCACGCTCGACGGTCAAGACGTCGCCGGCGCGGCGGATCGTCAGTGTTCCGCCGCCGTTGCGGAACGTGCCGAGGTAGCGCGCGACAAGCGCCGGCGACAGCTGCCCGAGCGGGACAACGGCGCTTCGCCCCGAGACCTCGGGCGGCGGTGGCGCGGGCGGCGGATGCGGCGGCAGGCAAGCCGACAGGGCCAGCGTCGAGACGAGGGGCAGGACCAGGGTGAAGCGCATGCGAATCTCCGTCAGCGGCGGCGGACGTGGGGTTCTACGCGCGAACAAAGCGGTTCGTTGCGGCTGCGGTGCGTCAATCGCCCTCGCCCGGGTCGGGCGTGAAATATTTGTCGTATTTGCCCTCCTGGCCCTTGAACTCGTCGGCGTCTGCGGGGCTGTCCTTCTTGCGCGTGATATTGGGCCATTGGGCGGAAAAAGTGGTGTTGAGCTCGAGCCATTTTTCCTGGCCGTTCTCGGTATCGGGGAGGATCGCCTCGGCCGGGCACTCGGGCTCGCACACGCCGCAGTCGATGCACTCGTTGGGGTTGATGACGAGCATGTTCTCGCCCTCGTAAAAACAGTCGACCGGGCAGACCTCGACGCAGTCCATATATTTGCATTTGATGCAGGCGTCGGTGACGACGTAGGTCATGGCGAACGGTCTCCCTCTTGCCAGCCGTCGCTAAGTGGCGGGGCGGCCCTCGTCAATCTCCTCATCGCCCGGGCGCGCCGCGGTTGGCGGGCCGCGGCGGGAGGGCAGGTTCACCGGCTAGCGCTTGAGCTTGGCCAGTTCGGCGAAGGCGTTGCCCGGGCGCGGGGCGTCGGCGCGGCGATGCGGCCGCTGGGCGCCTCGCCACTTCCACACTTCGCCGGCGGGGACGAAACCGATTTCGGCCATCAGCTTGCGCACCGTTTCCGCATCGAGGCCGAGGCTGGTGACGAACGCGTGGTCGACCGGGTCGCCGCTGCCCGCCGCCTTGACCAGATGGGCGTGGGTTGCGAGGCGGTCGGCGAGATCGACGCGCAGCCAGCGGACGCCAAGGCGGCGGAATGCAAGGCCGGCGCCGCGCGGATCGGCATCGCCGTCCAGCACCGCCGCCGACGGGTTGGGCAGGCGCGGCATGGCGAGTCCCGCGCGGACGCTGAGCAGTGCGCCGCGCCAGCGTTGCGCGCCCGGTTTGAGCAGGCCCTGGCTGAACAGATCGAGCGCGCCGAGGCGGACCCGGAGGTGGTGGAGGACGTGGCGATCGGCCTTGTCGAGCTGGCCAAGCTGGGCGGCGATGGCACGGCGCGACAGCAGGCCGCCGGCATCGACCAGCATCGCGGCAAGCGCGCGTACTCCGGCGGAGGCCGAGCGGTCGGCGGCGGCGACGGCTAAGCGTTTGAGTATGGGCAAGTGACGCGCCACCTCGGATTCGACCCAGCGCTCTAGGCGGGCGCGGAGCGCGGCGCGGCGGATGGCCGACAGCCGGTCAAGCGCCCGCGCCGTGCGCACCGCGGGCTCGAGCAGGGAGCGGCCGGGGGCGAGGCGGGCGAGGATATGGCCGTCCCAGCCGATCGCCAGCCCGGCTCCTTCCTCGACCAGGCGGAATTCCTGGTCGGGCGCGGCGCATAAAGCGGCGGCGCGGCGGTCGAGCTCGTCGCCTAACCGGCGCTCGGCGGCGGCGAGCAGCAGCCGCTTGTCGGCGAGGTTGGCGGATGGATCGACGGTAAATTCGAACCCCGCGAGATGCCCGATCGGTTCGGGCCCGACGCTGACCTCGCCGTCGGCGGCCACGGTGACCGGCAGCGCGTCGGCGCCGCGCGCGCCGATGTCCCGCACAAGGACGGCGGTGCGGCGGTCGACGAAGCGTTGGGTCAGTCGTTCGTGGAGCGCGTCGGACAAGCGCCCCTCGACCGCCTTCGTCCGCTCGGCTCCTCTGGCCGGGTCGGCGAGCCAGTCCGAGCGCTGGGCGATATAGGCCCAGCTGCGGATCCCGGCGAGGCGATCGGCGAGAGCCTCGATATCGCCGGCGACATTGTCGAGCCGGGTGACCTCGGCGGCGAACCATTCGTGCGGGATGTGTCCGCCTTCGCCGATGTAGCTGAAAAGGCGGCGGACCATGCGTGCATGGTGCATCGGGCCGACCTTGCGGAAATCGGGCAGGCCGCACACTGCCCAAAGCTTGCGCGCGCGGGCCAAGCGGGTGACGGCGATCGCCGGATCCTCGGCGATCAGCTTCAATACGGCGAGGTCGATCGCCAACGGGGCGGGGCGGAGCAAAGGATCGTCGCTGCGCGCCTCGAGGCTGAGGATGAGGTCGGTGACTGTGGTGAAATCAAGCTCGGCGCTGCGCCAGTAGAGATGGTCGAGGGGGCGGAAGCGATGCTCCTCGATCGCGGCAATCTCCTCGTCGCTGAAATGGGCGCCGCCGTCGCCGCCGAGGCCCAGCGTGCCGAAGCTCCCGTCCTTCTGGTGACGCCCGGCGCGGCCGGCGATCTGGGCCATTTCGGGGATGGTCAAGCGGCGGTCGCGATGGCCGTCGAACTTTTCCAGACCGGCGAAAGCGACATGGGTGACGTCCATGTTGAGGCCCATGCCGATGGCGTCGGTGGCGACGAGATAATCGACCTC
>JBDSMA010000031.1:0-4190 GCA_039916085.1 Sphingomicrobium sp. | reverse complement strand
CGGCGTTCGCGTTGGCGATCTCCACGTCGATCAGCGCGGTCAACCGCTTGCGCATGTCGCGCGGCGAAATGCCGATATATTTGAGCACCGGTTCGACATAGCCGGTGGTGAGGTTGAATAATTTGGCGGCATCGCGCGCCGCACGACGCGAGGCGGTGAAGAAACTCAAATCGGTATAGATACGCGCCGTCGTGGGATGATAATTGCCGGTCCCGAAGTGGCAGTAAGTGCGCATCTTCTCGCCTTCGCGGCGGATGACCATCGACACTTTGGCGTGAGTTTTCCACTCGACGAAACCATAGATCACCTGAACACCGGCGCGCTCCAGCCGGCTTGCCCACAGCAGATTCTGCTCTTCCTCGAACCTTGCCTTCAGTTCGACCACGGCGGTGACTGATTTGCCCGCCTCGGCCGCGGCGACCAGCGCGTCGATAATCGCCGACTGCTTGCCCGCGCGGTACAGCGTCTGCTTGATGGCGACGACGTCGGGATCCTCGGCCGCCTGCGTCAGGAAGGCGACCACGGCTTCAAAGCTTTCATAAGGATGGTGGACGATGAAGTCCTTGGTGCGGATCGCGGCGAAGCAATCGCCCCCCGCCTCCAGAATCCGCTCGGGGAAGCGCGGCGTGTAGGGCGCGAACTTGAGCTCGGGGAAATCGCTGTCGACCAGCTTGGCGAGGTCGGCGATGCCGATCAGCCCGGCGCTTTCCGCGACCAGCGCCGATCCCGCGCCAAGTCCCTCTCGCACCTGGCCCTCGATCTCGGGCGGCGTGTCGGCCGCGAACTCAAGGCGGATGACCCGCCCGCGCCGCCGCCGCTTGATCGCCGAGCGGAAGTAGCGAACAAGATCTTCGGCGTCTTCCTCGACCTCGATGTCGCTGTCTCGCAGCACCCGAAATGCCCCCGCCGCCACTTGCGTGAACCCTGGGAACAGCAAGTCGAAATGGGCACGGATGACGCTTTCAATTGCGATGAACCGGGCGCTCGCCCCGCTGCCCGGCAGGCGGATGAAGCGCGGCATGGTGCCAGGGATCATCAACAGCTCGGTGACCGCCTCGCGCCGCTTGCCTCGCTGCAGCGCGAACACCAAACTGAAACCCAGGTTGGGAATGAACGGGAACGGGTGCGACGGATCGATCGCCTGCGGAGTCAGGACGGGCAGCACCTGTTCGCGGAAATGCGCCGCTAGCCACGCGGTTTCGAATTCGTCGAGGTCGTCCGCACCGACCACCGCCAGGCCATTCTCGCCAAGCGCCTCGCGCAGCACCATCCATTCGGCTTGCTGGGCGATAACCAATGCATCGGCCTCAGCCGCAATCGCATCGAGTTGCTGGATCGGCGTTTGACCGTCGGTCGATAGATCTTCGATCCCGCGCAGCTTTTGCCCGGTCAATCCGGCCACCCGCGTCATGAAGAATTCGTCGAGATTGGTGCCCGAAATCGACAGGAAGCGCAGCCGTTCGAGCAACGGGTGGGCGATGTTGGTCGCTTCCTCCAGCACCCGCCGGTTGAACGCCAGCCACGACAGCTCGCGGTTGAAGAATCGCTTGGGGCTGGCCGCCAGGTCTCGTGCCGCACGCGTCCTCGCCGTGCCGGTCATGCCGCGCCACGCTGGTCGATCAGTCCGCCTTCGACCAGCGCGCGGCGGATCGTCGGCAGGGTCAACCGAAGCCGCTCGGCGATGGCGAAACGGTCGATCGCCTCGACGATCCGCTCCGCATTATAATAACTGCGTTCGACCCGCCCCGAGACGAACTGGAGGGCATCGGCCGGGATGTGCAGCCCGCGGTCGGCGAACAGCAATTCGACGATCCCCTTGAACAGCGCGTCGTCGGGCTGGCCAATCGTCGCCGCCGGGGTGATCGCCAGCCGGGTTCGCAAATCGGGCAGCTGTGGCGCCCATTCTGGCGGCAGCGTGTCGACCACCATCACCAGCGGCCGGCCGCTGTCCTGCGCCGCGTTCCAGGCATGGAATAGCGCTTCTTCATCGTGCCGCTCGGCCTGCTCGACCAGCATTCCGCCGACCCGGTTGCAAAAAGCGCGGACGAGCAGGGACCGGCCCGAGCGACGGGGGCCGCTGAGCAAGGTCGCCTTGACCGGCCACAGCGTCCAGTGGCGGAAATGGTCGAACGCCGCGCGGTTGGCGTCGGACACCAGGAAGCGGCTGTCGTCCTCGGCTTGCGGCCAGTCGAGCGGAAGCGCGATCTGGTCGGTCGCGCCCTTCACGGCGTTGGCGATCCTGGTGCCGGAGCCGGTGCCGGCAGGGGCGGCGACGGCAGCGTGGGCGCGGGGGCGCGGCGCGACACGCGCAGCATGCCGCCGACATAATCGACGCTCCAGCCACGCGCCATCAGCGCCGCGCGCAGGGCCGAGACGTCTCCGCGATAGGTCACGAACAGGGTGCTGGTACCGCCGATAGCGAGGCTCCGTTCCGTCACCGCGTCGACCCCGGCGATGCCGCGCAGCTGGGCGATGGCTCCGCTCAGCGCCGCGCTATCGGGCGCGGAAAGGAGCAATTGCATGACCGTCGCCGGGCCATTCGGGGCGGCGGCCGCCGTCAATTCCTCGGGCGGCGGCGGGGGCGGCTGAATAATCAGCGACGGATCGCCGCGGACGATCCCGGCCGCCAGCGCGTCGGCGAACAGCTGATCCATCCGCTGGACCCCTTCGTTCATCATGCGCGGCAGGTCGGCGCTGTCCCTCGAGGTCAGCTGGAAACTACCCAGTAACTGCCGATCGGGTCCGAAGCTGCCGGTAAAGGTCGCCCGCGCCGGACCGCCGGGATAAAGTCGATGGACGTCGACTTCGGCCACCAGCACATTGGCCGCGCCATAGAGGTCAAGCACGTTGCGCCACCAGCCGCGGCCGGGGCGCCGGGTCTGCGCTGCGTTGACCAGCAACGGGTCGACCCCCATTCCCGACACGCGGACATAATCGATCGGGCTCTGGACGGTGCGGAAACTGGCCCAGGCGCGCTGCCACGGGTTGCGCAGTTCGACCGTGGTCTGCGCCCCGCCACTGGTCATCAGCGGGATCAGCAGCATCGGGGCCGAATGGCGGACCTGTCCGCCAACGCCGAGGATTTCCCCGGCCCGCGTGCGGTCGAACGAAATGCCGAGGTCGGCGATATACCGGTTGGGGCCAATCTGCTCGCGCTCGACGATGATCGAGCTGACCAGGCCGTCGAGCGCCGAATCGGCCAGGTTCGGCGCGGCGGACACCGGCTCCCCATGGCTTTTCGCCCACAGCGCCTTGAATCCGTCGCGCTGGGCGATTCGCCAGCCGGCGAAGCGCGCGTCCTGACCCGTCTTGCCCCCGACATCGACATGAATGCCGCCAATTTCCAGCGTGCCCGAGCTGTCGATCGGCAGGATGCCACGGTCGCCGGCCTCCATCTGGGCAAGCAATATCCCGCCGCCGCCAAGGGCGGCCAGCGCAGTCATCAGGAGAAGGGCAGTGCGCTGCGGCCTGGGCATGGGGGGCTTTTGGCGACAACGGCGTGGAAATCCAAGCGGCTTGTGGCTAACAGCCACGGGCCGCTTGGCTGTGGGGTGACGAATGGGACTGACGTACGAAGACGCGGGGGTGTCGATCGCCGCCGGCAACGCGCTGGTCAGGGCCATCGCCCCGCTCGCCAAATCGACCGCGCGGCCGGGCGCAAGGGCCGAGTTGGGCGGGTTCGGCGGCTTTTTCGACTTGAAGGCCGCGGGCTATGACGATCCGCTGCTGGTCGCCGCCAACGACGGAGTCGGCACAAAGTTGAAGCTCGCCATCGATCTTGGCCGCCACGACGGCGTCGGCATCGACCTTGTCGCGATGTGCGTCAACGACCTCATCGTCCAGGGTGCGGAGCCGTTGTTCTTCCTCGATTATTACGCCTCGGCGAAACTCGATCCGGTGGTCGCTGAAGCCGTTGTCGCCTCGATCGCCGCTGGCTGCCGGCAGGCGGGCTGCGCGCTGATCGGCGGCGAGACCGCGGAAATGCCGGGCATGTACGCCGCGGGCGACTATGACCTCGCCGGTTTCTGCGTCGGCGCGGTCGATCGCGCCAAGGTGCTCACCGGGGATCGCGTCGCGCCGGGCGACGTCATCCTCGGGCTGACCAGCTCGGGCGTCCATTCCAACGGCTTCTCGCTGGTTCGCAAGCTAGTCGCGGATAATGGTTGGGACTTGGGCGCTCCGGCCAAGTT
>JBDSMA010000030.1:0-5648 GCA_039916085.1 Sphingomicrobium sp. | reverse complement strand
AATGCGCCTCGGCCCCGACCTCTAGCTGCTGGCGATGCACGGCAACGTCTACATGGCGATGATCGACACCGCCGAGACCGTCGCCAAACGCTACGGCGTGCCGCGCGAGGAGTGCGACGCCTATGCGCTCGAATCGCAGCGCCGCACCGCCGCCGCGCAGGCCGAGGGCCGCTTCGCCGCCGAGATCGTCCCGGTCACCGCCAACATGGGCGTCAAGGACAAGGACACCGGCGCGATCTCGATGCACGAAGTCACGTTCGACAAGGACGAAGGCAACCGTCCCGACACCACGCTCGAAGGCTTGCAAAAGCTTCAGCCGGTGCGCGGCGAGGGCATGACCGTGACCGCCGGCAACGCCAGCCAGCTCAGCGACGGCGCCTCGATGGCGGTGTTGATGGACGCCGACCTTGCCAGCAAGCGCGGCCTGACCCCGCTCGGCCGCTATCTCGGCATGGCGGTCGCCGGCACCGAGCCCGACGAGATGGGCATCGGCCCGGTCTATGCCGTGCCCAAATTGCTCAATCGCTTTGGTCTCAAGGTCGCGGATATCGGCCTGTGGGAACTCAACGAAGCGTTCGCGGTGCAGGTGCTGTACAGCGCCGACAAGCTCGGCATCCCGCATGAATTGCTCAACGTCGATGGCGGCGCCATCTCGATCGGCCACCCCTACGGCATGTCGGGCGCGCGTCTGACCGGCCACGCGTTGATCGAAGGCAAGCGCCGCGGCGCGCGCTACGTCGTCGTCACCATGTGCGTCGGCGGCGGCATGGGCGCGGCCGGACTGTTCGAAACTCTCTAGTCGAAGGAAGCACTATGGCCGCGACCGACACCGTTCAGCGCCTCTATGATGCCTTCGCCAGCGGCGACGGCGATACCCTTGGCCAATTGCTTGGCGAGACCCATTGGGTCGAAGCCGCGGGCGGCCCCTATGGCGGCATCTACCGCGGATTTGGCGAGGTTGCCGCCAACGTGTTCGGCCCGATCGGCCGCGACGTGCGCGACTTCACCGCCAAGCCCGACTCGCTGCTCGCCATCGGCGACGACCGTGTGCTGTCGCTCGGCCAGTATCGCGGCACCACTGACTCCGGCCGGCTCGACACGCGGTTCGCGCATCTGTTCACCGTCACCGGCGACCGCATTTCCCATGTCGAGCAATTCACCGACACCCACCAATGGCGCCAGGCGGTCGGAGCCTGAGGGACAGGGTCTGTTCGACTCCGCCTTTGCGGCGTATCGCTGCGATCGACATGAAGGAGCGACGCGATGGTGTGGGGATATATTCCGGTAGTCGTGATCGCCATTCTGCTGTTGGTGACGGCACTGCGCACCTTCGGCATCAATCAGGAATATCAGCGCGGCGTATTGTTTCGCCTCGGCCGGCTGGGGACGATGAAGGGGCCGGGCTGGTACTGGCTAATCCCGTTCGTCGACCGCATCGTCAAGGTCGACCAGCGAACCATCACCTATCAGCTCGAAACGCAGGAGACGATTACCCGCGATGGCGTCGCGGTGCGGGTCAACGCGGTGCTATGGTTCCGCGCGGATTCGCCGGTTCAGGTCGTCACCTCGGTCGAAAACTGGATGGCGGCCACGGTCCAGGCGGCGGAAACCGCGCTGCGCGACGCGATCGGCCAGAGCGAACTCGACCACATGCTCAAAGACCGGCTGGCGATTAACAAGCGCATGCAGGCCCTGCTCTCGGCCGCGTCGATGAAATGGGGCGTGGAGATCGACTCGGTCGAAATCAAGGACGTCGATATTCCCGAGCAGATGCAGCGCGCCATCGCCAAGGAAGCCGAAGCGATCCGCGAAAAACGCGCCCGCATAATCAGGGCCGAAGGCGAGCAGGAGGCTGCGCGCAAACTATCCCAGGCTGCCGACACGATCAGCGCGTCGCCCGGCGCGCTCGAGCTGCGCCGCCTCCAGGCGCTGACCGAAATCGGCGTCGAGCATAACAGCACGATTATCGCCATGCTGCCGGTCGAGCTGCTCCACGCCGCGCGCAAGGTCGCCGGCCTGCCGCCGATCGACGAACCCGGCTAAGCTCCATGACCCCCGTCGAGATTGTCGCGCTTGCCGCATCGACCAGCCTGCTCGCCGGGTGGCGGCTCTACCTCGTCACTTTGGTCACCGGCCTCGCCATGAAGTTTGGCTGGATCGCGCTTCCGCATCAACTCGGCGGGCTCGACATCCTCGCTTCGAACTGGGTGCTCGGTGCCGCCGCGATCGGCACCTTCGCAGAATTCTTCGCTGACAAGATCGCCTGGGTCGACAGCGCGTGGGATGCGATCCACTCCGTCGTCCGCCCGGTCGGCGGGGCATTGCTGTCGGCGGCAATCGTCGACAGCGCCGACCCAGCCTGGCAGGTCGCCAGCTTCCTGCTGGGCGGCGGCGCGGCGCTCGTCGCCCATGCCGGCAAGGCTGGCGCCCGCACCCTGGTCAACGCCAGCCCCGAGCCTTTCTCCAACATCCTCGTGTCGACCGCCGAGGACGTCACCACGGGTGGCCTGCTCGCGCTGTCCATCGCCAACCCGATCGCCGCCGCGCTGGTCGCGCTGATTCTCGTCCTCCTGTCGCTGTGGCTGGTGATCGCGGCGCGGCGCGCGCTTCGCGGGCTGGTCGACCGTCTGGCCCCGCCGCGCGTCCCGCCCCCGCTTCCTGATCCCGCACCCGAATGAACCGACCGCCTCCACGCGGGTTGAACGACCAAGGAGATTCGCCGATGCCGCAAGCCCATAGCCCGATCGTCGAACGAATCGCCCGCGTCCTCGCCGGTGCCGAATTGAGCGCCAACGCCGGGGGTATCGATCCTTCGGCCTCAAGCGCGGTCGACGAACGCTGGCGCGACCATCGCGGCCAGGCGCTGGCCGTGCTTCATGCGCTGCGTGAGCCAGACGCCGACATGGTCGCCGCCGGCGATGCCGGGACGTGGAGTGCCATGGTCCACGCGGCGCTGCAATCGGCGGACCGCGCCGACGCGTGACGGCCAGCGGCCAGCCGACCGCATTACTGCTTCAGGCCCTCGCTTTCGCGATATAGCCGTCGATGACCGTTTCCAGCAGCGTCATCGGCACGCTGCCGCCCTGCACCACCGCATCGTCGAACGTCCGCAAGTCATAGCGCGGGCCGAGCGTGGCCTTGGCCTTGTCGCGCAGCCGGACGATCTCAAGGTGCCCGACCTTGTAGCCGCACGCCTGACCCGGCCACGCGCAATAGCGGTCGACTTCGGTGGTGATCGACCCCGCATCATCACCATTGTTGGTGACGAAGAAATCGATCCCCTGCGCCCGCGTCCAGCGCATCGCGTGCAGCCCGGTGTCGACCATCAGCCGGCACGCGCGGAACGCGCTCGACTGCAAATAGCCAAGCGCCCCGTAGGGATCGTTGTCATAGACGCCGAGCTCGTCGGCCAATTGCTCGGCATAAAGCGCCCAGCCCTCGCTATAGGCATTGAACGCCAGCAGCGAGCGGATCAGCGCCATCCGGTTCGAATATTCACCCTGCCAGACATGGCCCGGGATGCCCTCATGATAGGTCAGCGTCGGCAGCGTGAAGCGCGGGACTTCGGCGGTGTCGCGCAGGTTGATGTAATATTGCCCGGGCACCTTGCCGTCGATCGACCCGGCGGATGCATAGCCGCCCGGTGCACCCGCCTCGATCTCGGGCGGGACGCGTTTGATGATCAGATTGCCCGGAACCAGTGTCGCGAAGGCTCGGGGCAGCCGGGCGCGAACATCCGCCACCCGTCCGTTGAGATAGGCCAGCAGCTGCGCCCGCCCGGCGTCGGTATTGGGATAGATTTGCTTGGGATCCTTGCCCAGCGCAGCCATCCGTGCGCCAACCGTCCCGCCGCTCATCCCCTGCTTGCGGAGCAGCCCGTCCATCCGCTCCTGGATGACGCGCAACTGGTCGATGCCGAGCTGATGGATGTCGGCCGGCGTGCGGTTGGTCGTCGTCCCGGCTTTCAGCGCCCAGCGGTAATAAGCCTCGCCATCGGGCAGGTCCCACACCCCGGCGTTCGAATTCGCGACCGCGCGGTGGCGCTTCAATTCCTCCGCCTGGCGGGCGAGCGCGGGGTTGACCCGCGCGGCAAGGCTTTGCCGCACGCGCTCGACGATCGACCCGCCCAGCCCGGCCTTGGCGTCCGCCGCCGAAAGCGTCTTCACCAGCCCATTGTCGCTTGGCACCTGACCCGCGCCGGCCGCGATCATCTTGATTGTCTGGTCGAGCAGGAAGTCCGGCGCGACCACCCCGATGGCGCGATCGTGGGCCAGCCGCTCGGTCTCCCCTTCGATCGTCCCGGCATAAGCATCGACGCGATCGGCATAAGCCTCGGCGTCCTCCGCCGTGGCGACGGTGTGGCGACTTACGAGGAAATCGGGCAACTCGACGAACGCCCCGCTCAGCTGGTTCACGACATACGGCATGTTGCGATAGCCGATGTTCTGGTCGAGGTTGATGACGTCGCCATACGGGAAGCGATAGCCCTCGTCGGTGATCTCATGCGCGGCCAGCGCGACTGCGGCGTCAAGCTTTGCGCTGCTGTCGAGCTGCCTGAGGTCGAGCGATTTGAGCCTTGTTAGCCGCGCCCGCGCCGCGCCCGCCAGCCGAGTCCGGCCCGCTGCGCTTCGGTCGGTCAGCCGGTGCCGAAGCGGCGCCCGCGAACCCGTGTCGATGCCCAGCAAGGTCGCGTTCTCGGGATATTCGGCGAGTATTTGCTCGGCCATCCCCGCCAGCAGGGGATCGAGCGCGGCCGGCGTCGGCGCGATCTCCGGCGGCGTCAGCGCGGGCACCGGCGCGCAGGCGGCGGTCAAGCCAGCGGCCGCCGCGCTTCCCAGGAAATGGCGGCGGTGCAGCGTGTACATGTCCTGGTCCCCTGATTAGTTCGCCCTAGCGGTGGGCGGCGATGAATTTCTCGACCACCGGGGCGATCTGCTCGCGCCACTTGCGGCCGTTGAAAATGCCGTAATGGCCGACGCCTTTGGCCATCAGATACTGCTTTTTCGATTTGGGCAATGCGTCGGCCAGGTCGAGGGCGGCGCGGGTCTGGCCAATGCCCGAGATGTCGTCGCGCTCACCCTCGATCGCCAGCAGCGCCGTGTCGCGGATCGCGCCGACATCGACGCGCTTGCCGCGGTGCTTATATTCGCCCTTGGGCAGCAGGTGGCGCTGGAACACCACGTCGACCGTCTGCAAATAGAATTCGGCGGTCATGTCGGCGACCGACAGATATTCGTCGTAGAAGTCGCGCGTCGTGTCGGCCTGTTCCTCGTCGCCTTCGACCAGATGCTTGAACATCTCCCAGTGGCTGACCAGGTGATTGCCCAGGTTCATGGTCATGAAGCCGGCCAGTTGAAGGAAGCCCGGATAGACCTTCCGCCCGGCGCCGCCATAGATCATCGGCACGGTGGCGATGGCGTTCTGCTGAAACCATGAATGCGGCCGCTGGGTCGCCAGAGTGTTGACCGCGGTCGGCGCTTTGCGCGTATCGACCGGGCCGCCCATCATCGTCAGGCTCGCCGGGCGCGCCGGGTTCCTGTCGGCGGCCATGATCGCGGTCGCGGCCAGCGCCGGGACCGACGGCTGGCACACCGCCAGCATATGCGGCCGATCTTTTCCGTCACCCTTCACCGCCTCAAGAAACTCGA